>JBCDBC010000163.1:0-8301 GCA_039184535.1 Bacteroidota bacterium
ATGTTCTTTTTCCCATATCGCTCCCATAGAAACATAATCGCCAGGCCCAGTATGATAAGAACAGCTAACAACTTCTTGAAAATATCTTCAGACAAGTCTTTTCCAGCCCATGTAGCTATCAATACCCCAAGTACGGCAAAAGGGAGAAAGCGCCCGATATGTTCCTTTTTCACATACTTATAAAAGTAGGAGATGGCGATCAGGTCCCCCACAATGATTAAAGGGACTATGATTCCCGTAGCAGCCTTCATTCCATGAGGAATCCCCATGAGCAGGATGATGATAGGTCCCGTTCCCTTCAGCCCCCCTTTGGAAATACCCACCAGAAAAGCAGAAAGAAAGGATAACACCCAAAAGAGCATAGAATATAGACTTAGGTTGATCTGAGTGGAGGTAATTACCTAATAAATTTTTCAGATCAAAGGTAGGGTCCGCTTTGCCAATACTCGTTTGAAGAGCAACATTGACAATAAATGCTCATTGTATGAAACGATTGTTCGCATGCTTTTTCACCCTTATGCTCGCCTATGATCTACCTGCTCAGTTCAGGCATTACGACTATTTAGGCGGAGGACATCAAAATGAAGTGGCAGTAACTGTCAGTTCCGCTTCTGGCAGTGCCACCGGTTTAATGACCATTGATGGCTTCCCCATTCAAAACCAGGCCCAATTAGCAGATGCTTCTCGATTTCTGGCTCAAGCCACCCTGGGGGCAGATTATGCCACCATCCAAATGACTGCCGCCATGGGCTATGATGCCTGGATGGAAGAGCAGTTTGCCCTTCCTCCCATAGCTATGCTGAATGAAATGTTCCGTATGGAGACTATTTATAAACCCATACTGGAAGAAGGAGAGGAAGCAGAAGAAATAGGACCTAATATAGGGGTGAACTGGTTCCATTCAGGCTGGATAGATCAGCATTTAAAATCCCCGGATCTTCTCAGGCAAAAAATGGCCTTTACCCTTAGCCAGATTTTTGTCGTAAATGACGCCTCTGATCTAGCAGAAGATTTTGGCCAGGGGTTGGGGGGCTTTTATGATCTACTCTCAAGAAATGCCTTTGGTGATTATCAAAACCTGTTAACAGATGTTACCCTTAGCCCTGCCATGGGATTCTTTCTTTCCCATTATGATAATCCCAAAGCAGATCCAGTAAATAATATCCAACCTGACGAGAACTATGCACGTGAAATCATGCAGCTATTCAGCATAGGACTTTGGGAACTTAACCAGGACGGTAGCCGGAAGCTGGATGCCAACGGACTATTCATTCCCACTTACACCAATCAGGACATTAATGAGTTTGCCCAGGTATTTACAGGTCTGAGTAATGGAGGTCCCAACGGGGGTTGGGGAAGTGAACCCATTACAGATGATAGGAGAACCAACTTTGTAGCTCCTATGAGAATGTATGAAGAGTATCATGATAGAACGGAGAAGGTACTCCTGAAAGGGACTACCCTGCCAGCCAATCAGGATGGTATGACGGATATACTCCAAACCATGGCTCATCTCTCTACTCATTCGAATACGGCACCCTTTATTTCCAAAGCACTCATCCAATTTTTTACCACCTCTAATCCTTCTCAACTTTACATCTATGAGGTGGCAGGGCAATTTAAACCTACTGAGCAAAACAACTTTCAGGAGGTTCTGAAAGCTATTCTCTTAAATCCTGAAGCGAGAGTCTGTACACCTACGTCTACCTATACTTTTGGAAAACTGAGAGAACCAGTAGCCAGAAAGCTCAACTTATTAAAGGCATTTCCTTTATTAGCTGATGAATATGATAATTATTTCATGCAAGAGTTTTGCTATGGAGAAATTACTGGTCAGCTTACAGGAAAAGCCCCTTCCGTATTTAATTTCTTTGTACCCTCTTACGCACCTCCGGGAGATATTAGTACCAATGGCTGGGTAGCGCCTGAGTTCCAGATTCTGAACTCCACCAACGCCATAGGACTGGTCAATGATGTCAACAGAAGAGTGGTATCTGGAATCCCTTTCGCCCTGGATTGTAATGAAGAGTATGTATCAGAAATCACCGAAGACCCTGAGTTTGCAGAGTTCTACCCTTACAGACAGGACTTTACAGAAGAATTGACGCTGGCAAACAATCCTGCAGCCCTGGTAGACAGGTTGGATATCCTACTTGCCAATGGCTTGCTGGAAGATGATACCAAGACCATTATGGTAAATGCCATAACCCAGCTATCAAGTCCGACAGATAGACTCAGGATGGCTATTTACCTAATTATGATTTCTCCGGATTATGCTATTCTCAAGTAAATTAGCCAATAGGTTTCGCTCCTAAGGGGCTATCATTCAATCATTGAATCACTACTCCAATGTATAGTAGTTTTTAAGCTTAGTCTTAAACTTCAACTTAATCTTATTAAGATGTCTAAATCGCATAAAAAATATAGCCGTAGAGCTTTTCTAGGTACTGCCTCTTGTGCAGCTGTAGGCTCTACTACCTTCTTCTCTACCCTCTTCAATCTGCAGTCTATGAGTGCTGCCTCCTTGTTTAACTCTCAGTATATGGCAGGCGGGGAAGATTATCGTGCCCTTGTGTGTATCATGCTGGGCGGGGGGAATGATTCCTATAATATGCTCGTACCCACCAGCAATGAGCACTATCAGGAATATGCCCAGACACGCTCTAATCAGGCCCTGGCCCAAAACAGTCTACTTCAATTAGCACCTAATACCTTTAACCAGAAAGAGCTGGGGCTACATCCAGCTATGCCGGAAGTGAAAGCGCTCTTTGACCAAGGAAGAGTAGCCGCTATTTGTAATGTAGGCACTCTGGTACAACCCGTTACGAAAAGTCAGTATTATAATGGGGCAAGCCTTCCCTTCGGCTTGTATTCCCACCTGGATCAGGACAGGCAGTGGCAAACCTCTGTGCCCCAAACCAACTCTCCCACCGGATGGGCAGGAAGATTAGCTGATATGGTGCAGTCTGCCAACAGCAATCAGAACATTTCCATGAATATCTCTCTAGCTGGGAAAAACCTTTTCCAATTGGGGCAGAATTCTGCTGAGTACAGCATCCTTCCTACGGGTACCGGGAGCTTAGGGATGGCCGGCTATAACGGACAATCTACCTTTGATCAGATCCGTACCCAGGCCGTAAAAAGCTTGATGGAAAAGCAGTATCAGGATGTGTTTAGGAAGTCCTATGCAGATGTAGTTAGGGCCAGTCAGAACACCCATGAACTCTTTAGTTCTGCCATTGTAGGTTCTAACTTAACTACAGCCTTCTCAGAAAGCGAACTTTCTCAAAGACTCCAAATGATTGCAAGGACCATACAGGTTCGTCAGCAGCTGGGAGTAAAGCGTCAGACCTTCTTTGTACGATTTGATGGATGGGACCACCATGATGAGCTACTAAATAACCAGTCCCAAATGCTGGGAGTAGTAAGTAGGGCCATGAGTGAGTTTTATAATGCCACTGTAGAGATGAATCTGCAGGACTGCATCACCACCTTTACTATATCTGACTTCGCCAGAACACTTACCTCAAATGGAAATGGTACAGACCACGCCTGGGGAGGAAATGTACTGGTGATGGGTGGGAAAGTAAATGGGAGGGATATTTACGGAAGTTATCCCCGACTGGCACTCAATACAGACCTGGAATTAGGTGAAGGTGGAGGTGTATTGATTCCTCAAATCTCCACGGACGAGTATTTTGCAGAGTTAGCCTTGTGGTATGGAATACCCAAGTCGGACTTGACTACCCTATTCCCTAATATCGGCAATTTCTACAACACCTTCTCACCAAATTCTCCGATTGGCTTTATGAATCTTACCTAATCATGGCGAATAATCATTTACCAAAATGAATAAGATACTTAAACATACTTTCTTTTTCCTGTTGTTAAGTTTGGCAGGAAATCTGGCTCTCGCACAGGCAAACTGTGTAACCCCTGATGCTTCCATCTGGCAAAATACTTGGGCTTCCTGTGAAGCCACACCCAGCCCTAACTTAGCTAACGGCACCTCTCACTGGATACAGTATGATTTGGGGATAGTCCGTAATCTGTCCCGGACCTGGATTTGGAATACGAATGACCCCGCCAAACTGAATGAAGGATTCAGACGAGTAAAGGTGGATTACTCCTTGGATGGAAGAGACTGGACCAGCTGGGGGGAAATGGATTTCCCACAGGCACAAGGCTCAGCTATATACGGTGGATTTCCAGGACCTGATCTTGTGGGTGTGGAAGCCAGATATGTGTTGCTGACGGCCTTAAGTAACTATGGGTCTTCCTCTTGTTATGGTTTGGCGGAAGTGAAATTCAACCTGCTTCCCACCACCTTTGGGGATTATGAAGCTACTGCTTGTTTAAATCTGACCGCTATCACTGAGATAACTGTAGATGATGTGGACGAGACAGAGGCTTATGTAAGCTGGGAGGATGCTAATCCATCAGGAACCTTTTATGCTGCTGAATTCCGTACTGAAGGAATTGATTGGACACCCATATTCGTTAATCCAGAAGATAAAGAGATAGATTTCCTAGCTTTGGTTCCTGGAACTACCTACGAATTTAGAATAGGTGTGCTTTGTGGAAATCAGACCCTCTATTCTGAAATCCAATCTTTTACCACCACAGGTATTACTACGTCTAATGATCCTCTGGAAGATGAGGGAGGTATATTGTCTCTCTACCCTAATCCTGCCCAGGAGCAGATGGTACTCGAGTATGTGCATGATGGAGGGGGAGACATCTACATGGCCATTATGGACCTACAGGGGAGAATTATTGAAGAGGACGACAGAAGTGTGCAGGCTGGGGTGAATAGAATTTCTATCCAATTAGATGATATTCCCCAAGGCATTTACCTCCTGGAAGTGATCAATGAGGAAAACGGAGAACGAGGGGTAAGCAAATTTGTCAAGATGTAATTGATCTTCTTATCCATTCATAGATGGGTCATTCTGAGTTTACAGAATGGCTCATTTTTAGTTTTTGAGAACTTTCAAAAGAAATATTTCCCTTAGATCCCATATAAGACCAGAACTTCTTCCACCATTTTGGCCCATGGTTCGTAGGCTTCCTGATATAAATGGGTGTTATCCTCCTTATAAAAGACATCCATGGTTTGCTGGTCCCCACATAGTACAGGTCTAATGTCCATGAAGTGATAGTTCTTCTGGGAACAGAAAGATTTCATGCTATCATTTACCCGATCAATTTTCTCATTTGGGGCTGAATTATCATTAAAATAGATGGTGGGAGTATAGACGGGAATGGTTCCCACAGCCTATATGGAGTCCATGACCATTTGCATGTTTTGAATGATTCTCTCCGTAGGGATTCCGAGAGCAATATCGTTAGTTCCGGCCTTAAAAAAACAAATCTTAGGCTTATGGGGTATAATGAAATCCTTGATGACCCAGGAGAGTTGCTGGGTAGTCCAGCCTGGTTTTCCGCCATTGAATACATCCTCTCTTCCCAACTCCTTTTGCCAGTCTCCCTGATAAGTGATAGAATTTCCCAGCATCACCACGGATACCTCAGAGAGTAGGTTTCCTTGCATATCCTGTATGCCACTATCTTCAGTATTCATATCTGAGGTGGATTCTCCCTGAGAATAGCCTAAGATAGCCATAAGAATAACATTGGCTCCTAAAGAAAGTATGAGAAATGATTTGGTGTTCATTCTTGTGTGTTTTGGATTTGGGTAAGAGTTCTGACTAACTCTTTGTCTAATTCAATGATTGGCATTACAACTTAACTCGTATGCTAATCTCATTCCCACGGTCAGAGGCTAACTCAAAGGGGTATATCCTGGTACGACCTATTTTATCGGTAACTCTTAGCTCGTACTTCCCAAAGAACCCTCTGAAAGCTAATGTGCCATTTTGATTGGTTGACAGACTTAGCTGTATCAAAGAAAACTCAGGAGGAGAATTCTGCGGTCTTGATTAGAGAACTAGATGTGAAGCAATGGATTATTGCCATGATTTTCTCCCTGGCAATAGTAAACCTTATGCGTTTGGTTTCCTGGATGATCAGGGTTTAAGGTCATATCCGTACTGAAGTAGCGCATGGTATAACCTGTTCTTCTACGCGAACTCCTGTTTTCATGGGCCCCATGGATAATGCGGGAATCATGCAGAGAATAGTGCCCCTTCTGTAACTCAAACCACACCACAGATTTTTCATCTATTTCTTCGGAAATTTCAGAATCAAAGATGGCTGCATTAGCATCCAGGTCAGCATAAGTGGAAAATCCGTTTACATGTGAACCAGGTACCACACCCATGCAGCCATTTTCTATATCAGAACCATCAATGGATAGCCAGAGGGTCACAATCCCATCAAACCTGTCAAATCTTCCATTCCAGTACGCACTGTCTTCATGCCATGGCGTTCTTTTTCCTTTGAAAGGCTCTTTGCTGATGAAGTGGCTACTCCAAAGCCCAATATTAGGCCCTATGATACCCGCTATCACTTCCATCACCTCGGGTGCCATGAGAAACTCGAATAGGCGTTTATCCCTAAAGTGAGGTACATCCATGTCATAGGAGGGATCTTTCTGGCTTTCAGCCAAGTGTTCCTGGAAGATGGATTCAAGCTGGTCAAATTTTTCCTTACTGAACAAAGACTTGTGGGTAAGTAAATATCCATTCTCCTGATAGAAGAACTGGTCTTTCTTGCTGATCGTCATTAGGCTGTTCATGTCAATTCTAGGGTTAAAAGGTTTTTCATTTTTAGGTTGATCTCCCAAACATCAGATACGGGCATTTGTGAGTATGGGAGGGTTTGTTGATAAGGAGGAGGGCCACCTTCACAGGTTATGAGAAGGGGCCTGTCTTTTGTCTGGCTGAGATCTGATATGGCTTTCCACCATTCTATATGTCTATTCAGTGCATCCAGGTGTTCCGGTGCAAAGGGGTCGTTTACCTGGGGAGATTCTCCATCTCCTACCCGCGCATGTATGTGTAATGTATGTGAATACGTAGCTTCGAGTTCCGGCTGAAAATGGGTTAGCAAGGACTCAGTAACCACACACCAGTGAGAAAAATCTGCGGTAATACGTACTTCAGGATGAGCCGCCAAGTAGGGAGCGAATACTTTGGGATGAAAAGAGAATCTTCCTCTATGAATTTCATGCCCTATGGACATTTGAGAATCCCTGCCTATCTGAGAAGCTATCTTGAGGAGGGAAAGGTTCTGCTCGAAAGTATAGTAGTCCCGTCCCGTATGGCAATTGATGTAGGGTGTGTCTAATTGGGAAATCAGGGTCAACTTTTGCCGGTAATCTTCCCGGTATTCCTCAAAGTTCTTCCCATTAGAAAAAGGGTGCTGAGCCAATAAAGTAAGCTGATACTTTTTGAACAGTTCCTGAACCTCAGCCAAATCCATTTTGTGTGGATCTATGGCCAGTTCGGCACCATCATAACCAGCTTCCTTCACTTTTTCCAGTGCAGATTCAAGAGGCAAGTGTAATAGGGACCAAACGGGATAAAAAAATAGCATTCTTTGTGTCTCAGTATGAACACAAGTTAGGAAAGAGAGGCCCAAAAATTTAACAACATTCAGACAGAAACTAATACTATCTTATCAAGCTGCTTACTTCCTTGCGAGGTATTCCTTTCAAAGGACCCTTTTAAATCCAACATACTGAGTCCGGTAAGTGGTGGGTGTCATCTGCTTCTTCTTTTTAAACAGTCGGTTGAAGTTGGCCAGGTTGTTGAAGCCGGAAGCAAAGGCAATTTCTGCAATGGTTTGGTCTGTCTCTATCAGTTGACGGGAAGCATGGGCTATCCGAATTTCATTTACATACTGGATGAAGGTTTTGCCAGTCCTTTTCTTAATAAACCGGCAAAAGGAGGGCACACTCATTTTTAGCTTTTCTGCCACCTCTTCCAACGTCAGTTTCTCCTTGTACCTCATATGTATGATCTGATGCAAGTCTAACAAGGGATCATGCTGATAATAGTCTTTGATCTCCTTGAGGGTGGAAGTTAACAGCCGTTGATCTTCTGATACAGCCATCTCATGAAGAATGGAAAACATCTCTAAAAACTGAGAAATTCCCTGGGTTTGCGCCAATTTCTGTAGGCGGGTAAATATATGCTGGGTAGTTTCTTCAGAAAAAAGTATCCCATACTGCGCCCTTTGTAACATGTCCCTGATAGGCTTTAGCAAATTTCTGGATAACAGCTCCCTACTCAGTAATTTCTCATGAAAGTGAATGGTAATTTCGTGGATATCCTCCTGAGCACAATTGTGTTGCTGCCAGCCGTGGATGACATTGGCTCCTACCAACACCAGTTC
>JBCDBC010000164.1:0-8202 GCA_039184535.1 Bacteroidota bacterium
AAAATGAAGGCTACTTCATAGGTTTCAGAGATTCTCTCCATAGCAGCATTCAAAGCTTTTGCCTTAGTAGAAGATTCAAAGGATATCCCCACCACCTTGGCTCCAGTATTCTCTAACTTCTGCAGTGTTTCTTTCTGTAGAGAATCTGCAATTACCCAGACGTCCATTTCCCCCGAAGGATACTCCAGCTCTACCGCCTCTTTAGCAGTCTGGAGAATAACCATATCCTCTTTATAAGCAGGAATAAAGACGGCTATTCTCAGCTTTTTATTAGCAGATGAGGCCCTGTAAACAGGCTGGTTGTAAAAGTAGCCTGCCACACCGTATATAAAGAGGTAGCTGATAGCAAAAGCGAAATATATCAATAGCACTCCTTCAAGTGCTTGCAAGGTCATGATCATACCGGATGCGTTAATTCAACTTTACTGATGAAAGTGCTTTCGGCTTCTTCCTTATGGGAGAGGAGCCATTTGATAGACCTGAAAAGGGCCTTTAGATGTTCTGTATTCCCTTGAAATATATGCGTGAGAATACTCCTGGGTGTAACAATCAACCAGAAATAGAGGGCTGTCCAGGGTAAGAAGAAGGATTCAGGATTTCTCCTTACAAATCTCAACCTGTTTCTATGGAAATAATAGGTTTTAAGGGGACTATTTTTTCCGGTAGAGAAAGAGACTTTATGGAAGATCTTACTCTCTGGCACCATATGGATTTTATATCCTGCCTGTTTCACTTTCTCGCAGAAATCCAATTCCTCATAGTAAAGAAAGTATCCTTCATACAGGGGGCCGATCTCTTCTAAAAGGTTTGCCCGGAAAAGCATACAGGCCCCGTTAGCAAAGGCGATCTCTCTTATCTGGTCAAACTGGCCCTCATCTTTCTCCTGATATCCCAGTTTACTGTTCCTTACTGTCAGAGGATGGAAGGCCGTAGCTCCTGCAAACTGTAAGGTATCCGGATGATCAAAGAAAAATAGTTTTGGACAGACAATTCCCACAGAAGGGTTCTCCTCCAAATAGTCTACCATAGGACCCAGAAAGTCTGGGGCTACCTCTGTGTCATTATTCAGGAGAAGAATGTATTTCCCCTGCACATAGGGAAATGCCAGATTGTTCCCACCAGCAAACCCCAGGTTTTCTTCGCTTCTAATAAGGCTGGTTCTGGAATAGAGGGATGAAACATTATCCAAATTCCCTTTGGTAGATCCATTGTCTACTACAATGGTCTCAAATGAGGGATAAGATACCTCCCTTAGGGAATCCAGCATGAGCCGGGTTACCTCCTCTTCATTCCAGTTAACACTGACAATAGAAACTAGTGGGTGGACTTTTCTGGCAGTAGTCATATTAGGCTTTCTTTCTTCCTATTACCTGAATAGCATTTCCCCAGGACCGCTTCTTACCTAACCTGTCTATCCAAATCAGGAACTTGGAAATAGGTAAGGTCAACAGATGTACTATTGCTCCCCCCTTCTTGGACAGGTACCAAAGTTCCCAGGCTATTCTGGAAGCCCATCCGTCAGAGTAAGCTGCATATACCACCTCAAAGCCTTCTTTCTCAAATCGACTTTTAAGTCCTTCCAGGTCATACACCTGCCCTATGTGCTCATCCTCTAACCAGTCTTGGTGTTCCTCAAACCAGCTATCCGGGAAAAGCGTTTTTTGGGTGATATTCGGAATTTTTACCAGCAAATGACCTCCGGGTGCCAGTCTTTCCATAACATCCTGAAATGGCATTTCGTCTTTATCAATATGCTCGAACACATCCACGGAGAAAACAAAGTCGAAGCCCTTATCATCCAGTTGATCTACCTTTCCGGTGAAGGTGGACAGGTTTTTCATCTGATGTTTATGAATCACTCTGTCTATGAGAGCCGTCTTCTCCCCTATGACATCTAGTGCGGTGATATTTGCATTAGGTAAGGCGTCTCGAAGCATAAAGGAGTATTCTCCATACCCACACCCCAGGTCAAGAATCTTTTCACACTTTTCCAGCGGGATTTCCTTGAGTAGATCTTTGTACACCTTATAGCGGGCGTAGTTACCTATGCCTGTATAGCCAAAGATCTTCCTAACCAGTTTTGAAAGCTTGGGGAAACGGAGCATACGCTCGCTCATTTCATGTTGATATACTCCAAATTCTAGCTGCATAGCTTATAGATTTGCTTTTTCTTTTAATGCTAATTGTTTATCAAATTCAGGTGCCAGGAAGACGAAGGGTATGATGAGGTTCATGATCATACCTGTAGGCATCTGCCCAAACACCTGGTTTCCATAGCTGGCGATGATGACCCCTCCCATACCGGAGTAAATGGCCATGATTTTATACTTCAGCACTGGATCCCGTAAGTTCCAGATGATGTACCCTCCCTTACCCAGGACAAAGCCCAGGTAAATGATGTGTAAGGAAAGGCCCACTACGCCTGTTTCTGCCCATATTTTCACATACCAGCTATCTGTGGCGGTATTCGCCAAAAGCGTATTAGGACTGAACCTATATCCCCAGAACCCGGCAGTTCCAATTCCTCCGCCTATGGGTTTATCAGCCAAATACCTTCTGAATGTTTTTTGATTCTCCAGTCTTACCATTAGGGAGGGATTATTAGGATCCAGGGCAGTACGCATCCGCCTGACCTGTTCCACTCCCTGGAAGAGAAAGGTGTATTTGAGTATGATGAAGATGGTGGCTCCTGCTGTGAGGCCTGCCAGCAGGATTCGAAAGTTCTTAGTGAGAACTAAAAAGAGTAATCCGCCAAAAGCTGGCACTGCTAATGCACCTCTGGTACCGGAAATGGCAAAACCCAGGAAGGTCATAAAAGCGACTGTGCCACAAAGAATCCTGTACTTCATGCTCCCTGGCCCCACAGCCATGATCCCAAACATGAGAGACATCATGGCCTGAGAAGCCCCAAACTGCCCCGCATCACTGTAGAAAGAAAATACTCTGAGCACCCCGAAGAGTACATGTTCATCCTGATGATCTTCTACCCACAACCAATAATCTTCCGCCCAATCAGTTCCTATGATTTGTTGCTTAAAGCCCCATAGGGTTCCCAGGAGGGAGATCACCGCAATATTGATGAGAAATTTATCCAGGTATTTTGGGTGCCTGTAAAGGAGAAAAACCAGCGTAATGGTGAGGAGCATATAAAAGCCTACCCCTCGCATGGCATAAAACCATGCTACTGCACTGATGGCCTGCGGGTTTACCAACTCCAGCACTAT
This sequence comes from Bacteroidota bacterium, assembly GCA_039184535.1. GTDB lineage: Bacteria > Bacteroidota > Bacteroidia > J057 > J057 > JBCBKZ01. The sequence goes on from JBCDBC010000164.1 coordinate 3,225, forward strand.
AAAGCCATACCAAATGAGCGTGATCCAACATAGATCATGATTGAGGTCTTTCCAGTCCTTAGTCCTAAAATTCTGGAAGAATACCCCCAACCATGCTAATACGAGTAAGGCGTCCAGCGTCAATCCCCAGGGTACCTTAACATATCTGGCTAACCCTGCGCTCAAAAAGCTCATCACTAATGCGAGGAAAAGGGCAAACCGGGGATTTACCAAGGCCTTAGTGATCAACCATACGCCAAAGGGAAGCCCCATCAAGGCCATAGCCACTAGTAAGCCGGCCTTGCCTATGAGCAAAGCAGAGAAGGCTGCCATTCCCAGAAAGGCAATTCTATACTTCCAGCTTAACAGTTGATCTGATCCTGAGGCCATAATGCACAAGCTCTAGTAAAAGACATTACAGCTCGAAAGATTTCGGTGAATAGCAGCTTACAAAAGGTAGGAATCGAAAAGTAAGCCATTAAGTCCTCTTACTTATACACTTATGTTCCTTATTCTAAGGACTGTAAGAATTTGATAAAAAAATCCCTGACATCTACTGCCAGGGACTGAACGCCTACAAATAAGAGAAAAAATTCTCTTTGAGTTTACCATGATGCGATACCAATATCTCAGCCTATAGATATTAGTTCACTTAACGAACTTATAACGAGAAGCTATTAATTGCTCCCTACCACTTAGATCATGAAAGAGAAAAAAGGTTTAATCTGCCAGAAACATGATTCTTATTTGCGAAAAAGAATAGAAACCGTAAACTTTAGCTTCTTATAAATGGAACTGTTTTTGCCAACAGTTTTTTGGTTAGAATAAATACCTTCTTTAAAAGCCCTTTTGCGAAACACTATTGGAAGAAATCCCTAACATATCAGACCCATCCGTTTTCAGGGCCCTATTCCAACAATACCTGGGAGCGATTAGAAACTTCGTTTATTATAAATGTGGGGACCTTCAGCTGGCGGAAGACATAGCCCAGGAAGCATTTATCCGGTTATGGCAGAATGCAGACAAAGTTCCCCCTGAAAAAGCGAAAAGTTTTCTTTACCGTGTGGCCAATAATCTTTTCCTGGATCAGGTGAAGCACCAAAAAGTGGTTTTGAAGTTTCAGCAAAGGCCTAGGAAACAACATGATGCTGAAGATCCTTCTTTCCATATGGAAGTCCAGGAATATCAACATCAAATAGAAAAGGTCATCTCTGAATTACCAGAAAAGAGCAGAGTAGTTTTTCTGATGAACAGGATGGAGGATCTCACTTATCAGGAAATAAGTGAAAGGTTAGAGATTTCTGTGAAGGCAGTCGAAAAAAGAATGCACAAAGCATTATTAATCATAAAAAAATATAAGCTTCCTATCTAACCTAGGTAGGGTACTATATACTTTACTCGTTTGAAGGTAGAATATGCAGCAGGAAGACGACATAAAATGGGCCAAATGGCTGAGTGGTAAGCTCCCTAAAGAGGAGTCAGACGCCCTTTCCCAATCAGAAGATGGAAAGCAGTTACAGTCTTTCTTAAATTCTGTGGATGGACTCGGTATGCCTGCTGCTGATACAGATAAGTCCTGGGAAGCATTTGTCAGTAAGTCCGGGTTTCCTGAGCGCGCTGAAATATCTACACCAGATACCTCAGCTAAGGTGGTCCCCCTCAGAAGATGGGTACTGGCCATAGCGGCAGGGGTGCCGCTATTAGCCATAGGTGTATGGGCCTTCTTCTCCTACAGCGAGATTACAGTAGAAACCCAGATGGCGGAAAAGACTGAAGTACGCCTACCCGATAATTCTCTGGTAAAATTGAATGCATCTTCCTCCATCAGCTATGCCAGATGGGGATGGGAGGAAAACAGATCTATGAAGCTCTCCGGAGAAGCCTATTTTGAAGTAGAAAAAGGTTCTTCCTTTGTGGTAAATACTTCAAAAGGGCAGGTCACTGTACTGGGAACCAGCTTTAATGTAAAAGACAGAAATAATAGGTTAGAAGTATTTTGCTATACAGGTAAGGTAGGTGTGGCTGGTGGAGGGCATGAGGAAATCTTAACTCCCGGAGAAGGAGTAGTCTTGGAGAGTCGTATCATGCGAAAGGAAACTGATACACTAACTTCTCCCAACTGGACCAGGGGAAAAACACTTTTCAAAAATAAGCCATTATCTGAAGTACTGGAAGAATTAGAAATACAGTTTAACGTTACAATCATACATAACAACCCTACCATGCTTTATACGGGTGGTTTCTCACATTCAAGTGATATAGAATCTGCTCTGAAAATTGTCGTTGGTAGCATTAATACACTTAGACACACGAAAATAGACTCGAGGACCTACAAGGTAGAAAATCGCTAAATTCTCGTCGGAATACATGCACAGATTTCTACTCCTGGTATGGCTATCCCTTACTTTTTGCCCTTCTATTTGGGGCCAGGATAATCTTATTCTCAAAAATAAACGACAGATCTCTTGTACTAAGGCCCTGGAAATACTAGAAGGACAGTACCAGGTTACCTTTTCGTATGAGGTGAACCTCCTACGAAACCGTAAAACTTCTCCCTCCTTCATAGGAACAGATTTAAACACTTCTCTGAAAAAAATACTGACTCCTCATCTGCTTACATTTAAGATGTTGTCTGATAATTTCGTGATTATTAGTCCCCTTGATTTGCCCCCAAAGCAGCTACCCCAGAAGACCTTAATTAGTGGAAGAATAATTGATAAGGCTACCGGCGAGATAGTATCATACGCCGCTGTTCAGGTAATGGGAACTAAAAAAGGGGTTTATACTGATGAATACGGGCACTTTCGCTTAGTTGTGGCCTCTTCCAAGGAAGATTCTCTCCTTATCAGGAGAATGGGATTTACTCCCAGGAAAGTACCTACTGCCTCATTTACAGATTCTGTGAGAAAAGTAATTTCTCTGACTCCTGCCCCCAGCACCCTAGAAGATGTAGTCATCACTAAGGAAAAAATACCTCCCATAACGCTTGGAGGAGAAAAAGGGGAGATCACTCTTATCCCCAGAGAATTTACTGCCTTTCCAGGTTGGGGAGAACCAGATATCTTACGATCCGCTCAGCAGTTGCCCGGAATCAATAGCATCTCTGAGTCCGCCGGAGAGATTCATATACGTGGGGGGACTCCTGACCAAAATCTACTCTCCTGGGATCATATTCCTATTTACCATCTTTCCCATTTTTTCGGGATGTATTCTCCTTTTAATCCGTATATAAGCCAGAAAGTGGAAGTCTACAGAGGTGATTATGGGGTAGAATTTGGGGGAAGAATAGCTGGAGTAATAGATATTACGGGAAGGCCAGATACACTTGGCTTGGTAAAAGCAGGAATAGGGGCAAATCTTTTACATGCACATGGCTATGTGGAAGTGCCTGTCGCTAAGAAGGCAGTCTTACTTTTATCTGTGCGTAAATCCTATACGGACTGGCTGGAGAGTGGATTTTACCGAAGATTATTTGACAGGGTGTTTCAGGAAGGGAACCTAAGGCAACAAAAATATGACCAACAACAGTCCCAGAATGAGCCCGGGTACCAGGTAGAATTCAATCCTATCTTCAACTTCGAAGATTTAAATGGGAAGTGGGTATTCTTCCCTACGGAAAATGATAAATTTTCTCTCAGCTTCTACCAGGGGCAGGACCGTCTCAATACAGACTATACTGAGGGTACACCTGATACAGTTTGGTGGCAGTCATCCACTGATGTTTCTCTCAAAAACTGGGGAATCAGCATAAACCTGGAACATATTTGGAACGATCAAAATACGACCATCCTCCGCATGGTTCACTCTAACTATAGAAATGACCAGAACTTCCTGGATGAGTCCCTCCTGGAGAGAGAAGAGAGGTATATTCAAGATCAGTACAGTAGTATGATAGAAGATAAATTGACCTTCATGCATACCTCTGAGCTATCCTCCCAACATACGCTTACCGCAGGATTAGATTATTCCTATAATCAGGTAGAGTATGATTCCCGCTACTTTTGGCCTGATGGAAGTTGGGTCTATTCTGACACCACCATAAATGAGGTAATTTCTCCCTACCTACAACACGAATTACGCTGGAAGAAATGGTACGTAAAGTCTGGAATACGATTCAATCATATTGGGAGCCTTGGAGAGAATTTCTGGGAGCCCAGAATCTCAGCTTCTTACTACCCCATCCCCTCCCTGAGGCTCAAACTGTCAGCTGGAAGATTCATACAGTACAACTATCAGGTCATAGACTATAACGAAATTTCCGTTGGAGAAGGCGTATGGGTCACAGCTTATCAAGATGAGGAGGAGGACCTGCCTGTAGTCACTAGTAGGCACCTGAGTGCCTCAGCCTTGTGGAGTCAAGATGATTGGCAAGTGGAAATTTCTGCTTACCACAGAAAGGTAAACAATACCATGGCTGCTTTCATTAAACTGGTGGAAGAATTTAGAGAAGTTCAGGAAGATACCGAACTCTCAAGAGGCACTGGAGACCTTAGGGGAATAGATGTCTGGATCAAGAAAAAATGGGGTAAATACCAAAACTGGTTTAGCTATTCTCTGGGGCAGGTTACCTATAATTTTCCGGGTATTGAGGAAGTATCTGGAAATATACCGGCTCCTCATGACATCAGACACATAGGAAGCTGGACGCATGTTTACTCCTCCAAGAACTGGGATTTTTCTGCCCAATTTTCCTTTAGTAGTGGAAGGCCATACACTCCCTTAGTGGTGGGAAGAGAATCTGCCGATCCAAATAGGGCAATCCCCAATACATTAGAAAACTTTGCTGAGGAGCCAGAAGCAGCATTTGAGAATCAGAATGGAACCTACCGTGAGGCTAACGGCTTTTTCTCTGCCAGACTTCCGGGTACTTCCAGAGTAGATGTAGCTGCTAACTACACAGCCCTCATTGGGAAGGTAAGACCACTCAAAGCCAAGTTTGGCATATCCGTTTTCAATCTCTTTAACCAGAACAATTACTTTGGGGTTAATTATACCGTAG
>JBCDBC010000165.1:0-8190 GCA_039184535.1 Bacteroidota bacterium
CTCAGCGACTTGTTCAGGTAAATCTGGTAGCAATGGGGGGTTAGTGGTAGGCTGGTCTAATTCCCCTTTCTCAGTTTGAAACGCTAGATGGTTTGGACTTGAAGGGTTATCAACTTTACTCAGCTCAAGGAACATTTCTTGCCAGAATTTGAGGCTGTCAGTACTCCCTAATGATTTATTACCCTTGTACAGAGAAAAGTCTATCCAGTTCAAGAGGTGCTTTGGCTTTATACTCATCTTAGCAAGCAATAGTCGAGTGGTATCTATTCTCTGGGCGCTAGCTTCAATTTTTCCATCAACTACACGCTCAAGAATATGCTTCCATAGCCGAAATCGCGTCAGATTACGTTTAAGGGAAGAAGGCTCCTTAGCTTGCACATAAGCAATGATGATTACCTTGAATTCTTCTAACTGCTTTGGAATACTATGGTAAAGAATCTCCATGAGTTTTGTGAGAAAATGATCCGAATAGTGGAACACTAATCTCCTGTAAATAGGAGCTTCTTTACATAGTTCTTTAAGCAGAACCTGCTTTGTAGTATTCCCTACTAGCGCAGCTAACACCTCTTTTTCATTGATCGATTTCTCACTATGCTGTGCCCACCAAGGTAAGTACCCCTTTTCCAACAGGAAGAACCAAGCTTCCAGGTTTCTTTCTTCCTTTTCTAACACCTGGGCCTGAACGGCTTCTCCTGGTATGTACTGAAGGCGATTCTTTAGTTCTTTATCAAGTCTTATTTGTAACAGTTGGAGAAAGTGTTCTTCCCAGTTTTCTTCCATCAGCCTACCTATGTCCACTTCCAATTTGTCTATCTGAAAGACAAGCTGATCATCTGCATAGCGACTTAAAATTCTCTCCAAGGCACCGATCAACCGATTAGAGGCTAATTGACTAGCTCTTTGTTGGATAGAAAAAGCTTTCTGTCTTTCGCTTACTGTTAAATCGAGATGTAGCTCCTGTACGATATGTGAAGAAAATGCCATCCTACAATGGCTTTATCAAGGCTGAAAAGGCTTGTATCAATTCCTTATCAAAGGCTTTCTTCAAGGAATTAGCATTCCACGCTTTCTGAATAGCTTTCCAAGTAACGGGCCTTTCTTCACTTCTCTTTTTCAGATCATTGAATAACATTTGTAGATCAGGACTAATAACTTCCTTACTACTAGCTAGTTTTTTGTCCAAGTAAGTCAGCACGAGTAAGCTAAATAATTCCTGGTATTGAGCCAATCGTTTATCTCCTGGTTTTATTCTACCAATCAGCAATTTTGCTACGTCTGAGAAGGAAGCATCTAATCCTTTAGTCCCTACAGTCATTTCTATAGCCGCCTTAGCTGCTTTTGTTGATTTTAATTTGGCAAAGGAAGCCTCTTCAAGTAAATCTGATAATTGCTTAGTGTAAGCCTGACGCCTTTGGTTAAATAGAGTAATGGGATCATCTATCGTGGACGAAATCAAACTATCAGACTTTTTTGTTGCATTACCTAAATTTTCTTGAGGAGTAACAGATAAATCTGGATCACGCTGGATGAGAATAACAGGCTTTAAGACAACGTCAGATAACCCACTGGTATCTATGACTGTTAATTGGGCTTGGTAAGTTCCAAATTCCTTGTAAATGTGATTTGGGGTTTCTCCTTCATCATTTTCTCCATCACCAAAATCCCACTCATATGATTTAATATTAGCTGGATAAAACGCTTGAGAAGCTCCAGCTTCAAATGCCACCATTAGGCCATTAACAGTGAAGAAAAAATCAGCTTCTGGAGGATTATTAGGTTCTAATAAGGTAAGTGATTCAGTAGCTTCTTTTCCTTCACTTAACTTATACGTCAAATCAAAGCTCTCCCCAAGCTGTGCTAGTCTTGAGGGCTGAAAACCGACGAGCCTTCCATTATTATCCTTCAGTTTATCAGTGAGGTCCTCCCTATTTTCATTTCTGCTTCCCTGTGTCAATATCCATTCTCCTCCTAAAGGATAGCCCACTAGCGAATAAACTGTATCATCCCTTTCAAAAAAAGATCCTCTAGGGCTAAGAATGAGTGGGTTCCCTTTAGCAAACACTTCAATAGGAATCTTCCAATCCTTACGTATGTAAGGCAAAGTGAAATCTGCCACGACTATATTTTGGTCATCGTACACCAAGAAAAAGGTTCCTCCTTGGGGTACTCCCGCTTGATGTTCTAACCCTGGATAACATTCAGCAAAAATGGAGAACTTTTCTTGAAGCTGATCTGAAGCATTCGACAAACTATACTCCAGACTTAATTGCTCAAATTGGCCTAATAAGTAATAGTAAGGTGATTCTGCCAAAAAGAGCACTTCAAACAACTCCTTAAACTTGTAAAAGTCAAAGTCCTTGATTTCGGTTTGATTGGCTATAACCCTTATTAGCTCAGCAGCTTTTTCTCCTTGTAAAAGAAGTAATCGATTTAATTCAGCTAAAGCAAGCCAATACTTTCTTTGTAAAGCAAAGTAAGAGACAGAATGAATAGGGTCTGCCACCTCCCCTAACTTCAAACAATAAATGTCAAAAGGAAGATTTAGCGTCAGGCGGAGCTTTTGTAATGTACTGAGTACTCCTTCTTGATCTTTGTTTGGGCCATCGAGTAACATCTGACCAATATGCCCCTCTATTCTTAAGAAAGGATATTTGGCTAGGTTGTGGAGCAAGGGTTGTCTGAGCGGATCATTTACATTACTGATAGCAGAGAGATCATAACCAGGGGTTAATTCTGTTTGATGCCGATACAGAAAGTTCCACCCATTCCTAAGGCTATACTGTATTTTTCCATCTTTGTAGTAAAATGGAAGGGCCCGCTCACTTAGAAAAGAAGTTTCTATATAACTTGGAGTAATCCTAATTTCATTTTTTCTTGCTATAGCAGTAAAATCCAGGTTCTGACCCTGAACAAGTAATGCCATTCTATTAAAAAGGAATTTTAATTTCTCTATTTGATCCGCCCTGATACCTTTTGGTAATGTATCTATAAAGGTAGATCTTGGTGTTTCTTTGACAGTTATTTCTCCATTATTTATTTCAAGAATTCCTAATAGAAGATGATTGGGGTGGATACAAACAAGCTCATTATTTGCTTGGCTTGAAAGGGATATAAGCTGTCGAAATGTGTAGGCTAGCTCCTCATAGGCTGCTATCAAATCTTTTATGTAATCATAAACATATTGAATATTAGCTTGGTCTGAAAATTCATCTACGAGCCTACTCAGCATTTCCGCTAGCCCAGTGAAAGGATCTACTCCCAGATTTAATAGGGAAGCTAGTTTGCCATATATGTTTTCATAGGCAGAAACAATTCTTGGGATAGACTCACGAATAACCCTTGCGTATTCGATAAATAGATCCGAAGAAGAGCTAATAGCAGGTAGATTAATGATGTTTGCATCATCCGCTATTTCCATGTTCCCAATTCCTCTTCCAATTCTATCTATAAAAGGAGTAGGCAATATATTGGGTTCTTGAGTTACCTCAGCAGGAGTTGTTTTTCTTTCAAATAATGTATGGTAGTCTGAGGATTTGATCAGGAGTAACTCGTTTGTCAACAGGACTTCTGAAGATGAAGCATCGCTGGAAATTAGACATTTAATCTGAGTTTCATCACTCACAGTAGATTTTAAGACTTTCCGATACAGGACTATCAAAAAAGGATCTGTAGGATCTGCCCCTCTAGGGAGAGTATCCAATGTATTTCCCCCACTTCCTTCAAAAAGACGTAGTACTTGTTCGCTCTCTTTTAGGGATACCTGATCATTTGGGTTTGCTTCACAATCAAAGGCTCTACTAGATAACCCATATGTACCATATTGATTGAATAAACAATCCCCTATCATATGGAAAAGCTGCCCATCAGAGCTTATGCCTACCCCACTAGTTACGGTCAGTGTTATATTTTCTTTATCAAAACTGGGGATTAGACCAGATAAAATCCCTATCCCTACGCCAAACACACGTGTATCTCTATTTTGGCGATCCAAATAGGTAAATAGGTCATTTAGTTCATCCGCCGTCAGTAGTTGATTTTGCAGGAATACTGGATATGAATTCCTTTGGCTAGTAGATATGGTTGATGCAGTATTCATAGCTTAACTGTTAGCTAGCCTAAAGCTGTTTGATTGAGAAAAAATCTTGATTTCGGATCTTCAACAGGCGCTAGTTTGCCTTGGTCGTAAAAATTGGTCAGCTTGTTTAACGTACTTACAAGCTCATTCTGGGTAGCATATACATTACATCCACCCTCTGGCAGAGATATTTCCGCTAACCATTGCTGATAGACTATTTCAAATTCTGTTAATTCATCAGGTGTAACCCAAACAATTCTCAGGGCTATATGTGCAGGTGCCTCTGTCCGTAACGCTTTTTCAAAAAAGGTTCTGAACTCTAGATCTCTAAAACGATTGGGCCAGTAGGGGATAATCACCGTTACCCAATAAGAATAAGGATCAGCTAAGGGAATATACCTATTGTAAAGTTCCACTTTGTCATTAGGTGAATTGGTAGGATCGCAGATTGAAAGCTTTTGTTCCTGCTGGTCATCTGCCAAATCATTTTCCAGATCATCTTCCAAACATATAGGAAATAGCACAGGTGGTTGTTCTACGCCTGATGAGGGATGGGTAATTAGTTTTTCCTTCTCGGGGATTTTACCTGCATTTTTGGCAATAGCCACTATCCTATTTTTTGCCTCTTCCAGACTTAGGACTTGATTATCTTGTTTTTCCTTGGAAGCTACGCCTGTATCTTTCTGATAAGCTAGGGTAGATCTAAAATGAATTTGCCTTTCCATTCCCTCTACCTGTATACCTTCAAGGGCAAGATAATAGCATGTCTCTTGTGTGAGATCAGCATTTTCTCTCACCTGCTTAATTGCCCTTCTATCTTTGGCCACCTCTATCATAGCCAGCCATACTTGATCAGCGATTTCTTTTTCCAAAAAACTACTGGCACAAACAAGTTGATGTATTTGGCCAAATACATCAGGATTGCTAAAAATCAGAGTTGGCCTGTAAGTGAGTTGGGTGATGGGCAGCATTCTAGGTCGTAACAGAATGTGCTCTAGTACGTGGAAGCCCTCGTTATTGACTTGCCTTTCTGCTTCTTCAACTTTTTTTTGAGCTTGTTGATATAATTCATAGGTACCTGAATTCCAGGCGAGGATTGAGGAGTGAGCATTTCTTCGATCCCATATTTTATGTGAAACAATGTCAAAGGTATATTCACACGTATTGACATTTCCTATACGTAAATAATAGCTTTTCTCCTTTGCCTTATTCATTAAGTCTACATACCTATTGTAAGCGAGGGCAAAGTCTCTAAGCCTGAGGTTGCTAGGCCATAATAGCCCACCTTCTTTATCAAAGATTCTTATTCTGAAATGGTCTTTTACAAATACAATTGGAAATCTCTCAGCAAAGCGAATCACCTCTTCCCTAATATTGTCTGCATCAGTATTACTAATCAAAGATGTGCGTGCTACTGGCAAGCCCAGATCATTACAGATCATCAATAAAAATCCATTTTGTTGTTGCTTAGCCTCTTCAGCCTGTGAAGAATCTATAATTACGAGAAGAGTTTCATTTTTTAGGTAGTCTAGCCATAGATACGCCATATTAAGTGCATCTTCTTCTGTAGAGGCCTGTTGGAGACCCACAAATATAATTTCCAGATTTAGATTTGTGGCACTTCCTGGTAAGGCGAGAGTAGGTTGGTAAAGCTCCGGAATTCGATTGGGAGAATCGGCGGCTCTGACAAGTTCAGCCTCAATATTAACCTTATCGATAACTGTTAACTGGCTAAAGGCTAACACAAATTCTTCTATGGCTTCCTCTCTCAGGGCAGATCTTGAATAGATACTTGGGGAGCTATCTAACACAAAATCTTGTACCCCAGTCCCGCTGGCAGATGAGTAAGCTAGAAACTGAAATGGTAACTTCTGACTAGGATGATGAGTAGTCAGGTACTTACGTTCTTCCGTTAACAATTTATTGAGGGATTTCTTTACACTAGCTAAAGCATTCTGACTATTAGCTGATTTGGGGAATATTTTTCCCTCCAGTAAAGGGATAGGCGAGGACGATTCATCCTGTGGAATAGGCAGAATATGAAATCGACATCCACTTGGCTCTTCTTCTAAAGTGAGAAGGGGAAAACAACTATGATTAGTTCTGTAAGTATCTAGTTTTGTCCCGTCGCAATTCTGCCCTGTTCCTGCTTTAGGAGAGAATATATCTGGAAGAGGATCAGTATTAGCTAGGCTTTCATAAAATTTATTCAACTCCTCCTGGGCTTCTACCTCTGATTCATAGACTTCCTCGCTCACTTTTACTGGGTTCAATTTTCCATCCCACAAACGATATTTGAATATTTTCTTCTCTCTTGCAGGGTAGGATATTCTCATCCGCTTATTTTCAATAAATTCTGCTAACTGTTCTCTGCCTCGGCTTGCTTTTTGTGCGCTGGTAAATATTTGAGGAATCTTTCCGACAACTTCTCCATTACTATCTTCCAATCTTAACCCAAAGGTGCAATTAGGCTCGATAGGAAATACTTTATAGGATTCTTTATCAGCAGCGAGGTCTATAAGTCGATAAAGCCTTTCTTTAGCAGCTATTTCTGATTCGGCCTGAATCGTTCCATATATATATAGGGAATCAGTAGGTCCTTGTAGGCTGAATACCCAGTCAGATATTTCTTCGGTCAAAAATGCTTCTTCAGATATTGTAAGTTTCTGAGGATCACCCAGCTCCTTAATCCAGTTTATCAGCGACTGTAAAGCCTCATCTCTATCTTCTTCACACGGCCATACACGCGGAGATTCACCTACTCCTAACCCGTTAGGATGAAATAATTCAAAACTAAAAGCTCCTTCCTGGCCAATTAACTGGTAATATCGGAGATCACTTGCCAATGCTAACCAAATAGGTAAAAATACTTTAGCTTGTGTATAAGACCTGAATCTGAGTTTTTCCTGTTCTTCATACTTTGATCTTAGTAAAACCTTACCTTGTGCATCTTTAACCAAGAGAGAGTAAGTAGGCTCAGCTTGGCTAAGGTGGTACTCAAGATCTTTTGACTGCAGGTAGCTTACCAAGCCTTGAAGTGCTTGGTCTCTGTCATTTGCGGATGGATAAGTTGGATTTGTTGCCATAGCCACCTCATCTGGAAGTAGGTCAATATTCAGCAGATAAAATGTATAAACTCCCTTCTCGGGTTCATCCAGGCAAACATAGTTTTCAAGCTTTTTACTCCACAAAAGTACATGACATAAGGCTTCCCAAGCGCTTACTAAGGTAGTGTATGATTCTACGGATGAAAGGATAGGCTTTCCGAGATCATTTACAAGACTGAAAATGACGCCTCCTCCTTCGTTAAAAACTTCTCCTAATTTCCCTTCTGCCAGTTGGGGAAGTTCATTTTGAAAATGTAGCCAACATAGCTGAATAGCTTTTTCTCTAGCGCTTACTGTACTGTATACCTCTGGATGCCTTGCTAAACAGTTACCATTCTCATCTTCTACCCTAAAGCCGAAGATCCCTATCTCCTTTGTACGGAAAAAAGTCTTGTGAGTCAAAAAGCTGGTGAATTCCTGTGCAGCTTTTTCTGCAGTATTTATATCAATATAATGTGCGGTTGAAGTGAGGATAAGGGTCCCTTTCGCATCTTTCCATTGAAGCCTCCACTGTCCACAATCCCTAGCAACAATTGGTGGATTGGTTCCTGCTAGTGCTGATTTCCATAATTCGTTTATAGCTTGATCACGATTTCCTTTGAAGGCAAACTCCTTGGATGTTGCTATGTTCTCTTTTTCTTGATTTATCAGATAAAAACTAAAGACCTTGTCTTTATCCAAGCGCTTGTAAGCGGATATATCTCTTGCCACCGCCTTTAATTCCAGAAAGCTTTCTTTAGCGACCTCTTCTTGTTCATAGACTGTTTCCCCTTCTAACAAAGGAATTCCACCTCTTCCATGAAACCTGGTTTTGTAGGTAGCGGGTACTTCTACTACCTCAAAATTTGTAAGTCTACGCCTGGAAATGTCATCTAGCCCCATCAGTCTTCCTACCCTACGCGTTAAGCCTGACACTTCTGTAGTGTTCCAGGTTTTTTGAGGAAATCTATAGTTTATTCCTTTCCCTCTGTTTCGACTAATTAGCGGGTATTCATTTAGAAAGGCAGC
>JBCDBC010000166.1:0-8173 GCA_039184535.1 Bacteroidota bacterium
ACGCATGATGGGAGAAGTAAATATCCCTTTGGTTACAACCAACAGGATTAACATGCCGGATGTAGCTGAAACAGTTCTGGCAGATGGGTGTGCAGATATGGTGTCCATGGCCAGACCATTCCTGGCAGATTCAGACCTGGTACTTAAGGCTATGGAAGATAGGGCCGAAGAAATCAATACTTGTATAGCCTGTAACCAGGCATGTCTGGATCATACTTTTTCCATGCAGGTATGTTCCTGCATAGTGAACCCCAGAGCCTGTCATGAGACAGAGCTAAATCATTTGCCGGTAGAAACTGCCAAAAAGATAGCCGTTATTGGCGCTGGTCCAGCCGGCCTGGAAATGGCAACTGCCTCAGCCAAGAGAGGCCATAAGGTAAGTCTGTTTGAAGCTGAAGGGGAAATTGGTGGCCAGTTCAATATGGCCAAAGTAATTCCTGGTAAGGAGGAATACGCCCAGACCATCCGCTATTATGGTGTCATGCTGGAAAAGTATGGTGTGGATGTGCACCTGAACCACCGAATAACTGTCGAGGAGCTTTTGGAGGGTGATTTTGATGAAATCGTCCTGGCTACAGGAGTTACCCCCAGAAAGGTTGAGATAGAAGGTATTGACCATCCCAGTGTGCTGGACTATGCTGATGTACTTTACCGCAAGAAGCCGGTAGGGAAAAGAGTAGCCATCATGGGTGCCGGAGGGATAGGCTTTGATATGGCTGAATATCTGGCACATGATATGGCTCACGAAGTACCCACACTAAGTGTACCTGCTTATATGCAAGAATGGGGCGTAGACATGGACTATAACAGAGGAGGCTCTTTGGCAGAGGGTCCTCAACCTCTCCCTTCCCCTCGTGAAATTTATCTCTTGAAAAGGTCTAAAGGGAAGCACGGTAAAAACCTGGGTAAAACTACGGGTTGGATACATCGTGCCAGCCTGAACATGAAGGATGTGAAGATGCTGGCTCTGGTAGCGTATAAGAAGATAGATGATATGGGACTTCATATTGAGGTGGGAGGAGAACCACAGCTTATTCCAGTGGATAATGTGGTGGTATGTGCTGGGCAGGAACCCCTTAGAGATATGTATGAAGAGCTACAAGCTGCCGGAAAGAGTGTTCATTTAATCGGAGGTGCTAACATAGCAGCAAAACTGGATGCCAAGAAGGCCATCAAAGAAGCTAGCTATTTAGCTGCTGAGCTGTAAATAATTTTGTGTAGGGTACCTTAGCGAGAGTACTATTTCACGCTAAGGTGCCCTACACAAAATTATCATTAATCTTTCTCCCTTACCTCAAAACCCACCAGAACTTGTTCCCTTAGGATTAAAAGAAACCCCTACCTTAACAAAGGGGCCATTCTCAGGTGTCCTATCAAGTGTTTCTCCTGCTGCATCAATAAACTCTAATCTTCTACCGACTGCCATCCCTCCTACCAGGTATATCTTCATGGCGTCTTTTACCTTCCATGATATAGTGGGTCCTATATTTACGCGACTGTAGCCTGCTTTATCAATGAGGTCGTTCACAATTTGGCTCTCACTGCTACTATTAAATAAGCCGCCATCCAGTGCAGCTTCCAGCCCGAAATTAAAGGTCTTATGGGTATTGAATAATAGCGAGAGCTTATTTGGCAATGCGGCATCCAGTTCCATCTTTTGGGTATTGTATTTAATAACTCCAGTAGGAATAAGTATTTGCCGTCCGAAGCGAGTCGTGTATGCCAGCCCAAATCCATACTTAAATTTTTCGTTTTTGGTATTCATCGCAAGTCCACTAGCCTGAAATAAGAAGTCGCTCCCATTTAAAGACTCGTTAAAGTCTGAAGCCAATGTCGGGCTTAGATTGACAAGCAGCCGCCAGTTGGGACTTAGGATTTTCACCACACTAAAATTGTACATAATGGTGTGATAATGTTTGGTAGTTTCTGCAGAAGGATTGGTAAAAATCCCTTCCGTATCCACCCTTAAATTAGTATATTCCAATTTATGGATGAGGATCATTTGCTTGCCTTTTAAGAGTTGCGGAATAGCAAACTGTCCACTCCATTCCCAGAAACCCACTTCTCCATCGGTGGTAGATTCTGTGACTACCTGATTTGGATAATATGAAGACTCTATTTTGAAGAGCTCAAAATCTTGGGTTTGGGCATTGAAACTGATTAGTAACAATGATATTGAAAATAAATATTTCATGTTGATTCAATTTTAGAAGTGCCTTATCTCGCGTCCCAAATATTGGCTAATGATCTTTTAGCCCTCAAGAAGGGACATAAGGTGTGAGTGAGAATTATCTCATGATGGTATTTTTAAAGTTTAGTTAATTGATTGAAGTGATAGGGACCACTTACCTGTAATGAGGGAGAGAGTAGGGGTGAGTAGCACTGTCATTCCCAGCACTACCCCTCCTTATCATTCCTAAGTAGCTTGATTTTATCCTACTGATAATCAAGGTGTCCTACCAATTTCTATTCCTACGTTTCTCTCCTCTTTCACGTCTATCTTCTCTTCTTTCTATTCGGTCTTCTGCTGCTTCTCTTTTACCTTCAGCAATCTCAACTTTGGTAGCTGCTATATCTCTTTCCATTGTAATAGCGAATTCTTGAAGTAGAGCTTTGTTAGCTATTACTTTTACCTGAAGAGTAGGTTCAAAAGAAAAGGTAAAAGCCTCAAGTGTGGAATAGATCTGTTTCTGGCGTTTGGTACGAACTATCTGCTGCTCTAAATCTGATCTATCATCCATAGCATCTCTTTGGTCATCTCTTCTATCACGATGATCATCTCTTAGGTCCCGGGCATCCTTAACATCATTATCCACCGTTTTTAAGTCAATACGACTTCTCCTAGTCTCTCTTCTAGATGCAGCAACCTCAGATTTACTTTGTGCTAATTCCTGTTTGTCTTGAGCAATTTTCTTTTCGCTTTGCTCAATTTCCCTTCGCATGTCATTAACAAGTTCAGTCTTTATGGCAGCAGTTTTAGCTATATTTCTGTTAGCATAAGCCGTTTCAAATTCTGCCAATTTTACTCTGTAAGCAGCCAGCTCTTTCACATCCCTTTCTAGCTGGGCTTCATTCACGGCCATTGCCTGCTGATTTTGCCTGGCTTCAACGGCATTTCTACTTCTTTGGGCAGGAGCTCCGTAGCTTATGAGAAGCATTGTCAACAAGAAGAATATTGTAGGTTTCATGGTAAGTTAATTTTTACTTTTTGGTTGTTGGTGAGAGGTAGTACCTTAATACTCAGCACTACCTCTCTTACCATTTTTTGTGTGGTTTAGTCAACAATTTTCTGATAGGCATTTTCCAGCTCATCCTGGATGACAAATGCCAGACCTTCAGTAACTAACTGAAACTCCTCTTGCAAAACTTCCACTTTAAATGACCAGCCAGATGGGAGATTAAGTTTAGAACCTAAAGAGGCTAGACTGTCAATAGACAGGTCCTGGTCTACTTTCCTGCTGTAGGATTGCATGATGTATTCTTCTCCTTGCGGGTTTACTAGTTTATACACTTCATTCCCAGCGCTGAATGTGTATACAGTGGTACGAAGAACCTCGCTATCTAAATAGTAATCTTCTGCCACCCTTCCCTGAACCTGAGCGGATAAACTCATTTCAATGTTGCCGAATGAAACTACTTTGTTAAACCCACTACCCCCATCAGGAGTACCTCCTTCTACCCTATTTATCACCCAGTGTCTGGGGCCGTTCAGCCTTACATCAACCATACCGTATTCAGTTTTCAACTCCTCCGCATTGAGGGCAAACCAGTCGGGATCAGGACAATCATTATGGCTTAAAGAATTGTAGACTTCAGTGATTAAATTGCTCTCACATTCGAAAACGGGAAGCACTTCACAGTACTGGAAATCTCTTATATCCTCAGGCGGAATTGATAATTGCATTCTGCCCTCATTGGGGATAGGGCTATCAAAATTTTCACAATCTGCTTCTACAACTTCCTCCCAATCGGTGGCATAGAAGTCTACTAGTCGATTGGCGATTTCAACACCTTGATCACTCTGCAGGAAGTGCCCTGCTTCTGGGAGTCTTACATGCGGTTTCCCGGCAGCGCCTGGGATATTGTCTATGAGATTTTGTTGGGTTTCACAAGCGCCTAAACCACCCGCATCATTAGCACCCCAAATAGTCAGAAATGGTTTGGTGTAAGAAGTAAGTCCAGCCCAGGCTCCATCATTTACACCTGCAATGCCATTAACCAAAGAAGGGAAAGTTCGTACTCCTGCCATGTATGCCCTACTGGGAAAAGGAGCATCATAAGCTTCTTCTACATCAGCGGATAGGTCAAACCAGGTTAAGGCTTCTACTACTTCAGAGGCTTTGAAAGATGCTCCCTTCATGGAGTAATTGGCCCAATCCTCAAAACTAAACCCTTCTCCTCCGGCAAGAAGCTCACACCCATCATAGAAGGGTACTTGCTGCGCAGGGAAATCAGCAAATGGAGATACCAGATCCTCAACTTCATTCGGGTTTGCAATGGGGTCTATAATCTGTATTCCTGCAGGGACAACTGGTAAATTGCCATTTCCTACACTGATGGAGGCAAACCAGTCAGTATTAAGTCCTGCTACTCTTAGCCCAATGAGGCTTCCCCAGTCTTGCACAAACAGATTGATATCACTTAATCCAAGCTGTTGAATAAAACGCTCCAGTCGGTCAGAATGCCCTACATAACTATACTCCTCAATGTCTATGGGCTTGTCTGAACGTCCCATGCCTACATGATCCATAGCAATGACCCTATAGCCGGCCTCTGACAAGACTGGGATCATTGTTCGATATAAGTAAGACCAACTTGGTTGGCCATGGAGCAATAGGACAACTTCTCCATCCGCAGGTCCAGCTTCTGCATATGCCTGTCGCAGTCCGTCAATTTCAACATATTGGTAGTCATAAGGCCAGTCAGGAAGGTTTTGGAAACACTCTTCTGGCGTTCTGACAAATTGCACCCCATTAAAGGTAACAAGGGTGTCAATTGAGCTTGCTTCGAGATTGTGATTATTTACTTCTACTTCATCCAGCATGTCTTCATCCTTATCACAAGCTGATAAGAGACAAACTGAGAGAATAATTGATGTGAAAACAAATCGAAAAGTCATAAGATTCATTTGAATAGGTTAAAAATCTACTCTAATGACTATGACTTTGAGGGCCTTAAGGTGAGAAACAAGGTAGAGTGAACACAATCCGAGGTGTACTGAACAGCTAAAATGATAAAGTGCCAGCTCTTATTTTTATGTCTGTCTTCCGTCTTGGTAAGCGGACACATGTGAATAGGCTCCTATGATCAACCTTCCGCGTAGTTTCTCCCTCTACTCCTTTATTCGTTTTCTGGTTTCCTCATCCACATACTCACGTAAGTGGCTAATCACAGGATCCAAAGAGGTGTATTTAATTCCATAACCCAGGTTAAAAGCATAATCAAAGTCATCTGGATTCTTCCCATCCAAGTGCTGGAGGACAGTCTCTATTTTATCCAGGGCCTTAGCCAGCTTTGCTTCCGGACTACTTACCTCATTGTATTCGTCCCATAAATCCAGCATCTCTTGCTGCTGCTCCTCATTCAATGGAGCAATAACTTCGAGGAAGTCCTTTCTCTCCTCATGGCTTTTATCTACAGAAGGGTCCTGGTAAATGGCGGGGATATCACCATTTATGATTTCTCCCATATCATGGATAAGGAGAATTTTAATGAGCCTATTGTAATTGATATTCGGATAGTACTTTTGGAGCATCATAGCCAATAAGCATAATCTCCATGTATGTTCGGCTACACTTTCTTCCCTCCCACTGGAGGTATGGCTGGACCTGAGGGTATTCTTAAGACCTTCTGCTACTTTTAGAAAGGTGATGATGCTATCTAGTTCCTGCTGGATTTCTTTTGGGAATGGCATGCTACTACTTTTGAGAATGAGTTACACAAGTAGCAGAGGAAAGAAAAAAGAAGTTTTCAACTAGGAGTGTATATCTTAAGGATTTTGGTTTCCTCCTGAGCCATTTTATTTTATGTAGGAAGGTTGAAAATTACGTTCGGGAAGTATCCTGTAGAATTCTTAGTATCGGCCAGTATCCTATAAATATCCAAGTATGAGTGTTTTTTCAGCTGTAGACTTCGATTCTCATGAACAAGTATTGTTTTGTCATGACCCTGCTGTTGGGCTATTCGGGATCATAGCCATTCACAGCACGAGTTTAGGGCCTGCAGCGGGAGGATGTCGCATGTACCCTTATGAGTCAGTAGAGTTAGCCTTAACTGATGTACTTAGACTTTCTAAAGGCATGAGCTATAAGAATGCTATGGCAGGACTCCCACTAGGAGGAGGAAAGAGTGTCATCATTGCTGATTCGTCAAATCCACACAAAGCAGATTTACTTAGGGCATTTTCCAGACATGTGCAGTCTCTGGGAGGTAGGTATTGGACAGCCATAGATGTAGGCGTAGGCCCGAAAGATGCAGACATTTTAGCGGAGAATTGCGATTACATTTTTGCCAGAGCCAGTCAGTATCCTGTAGGATTCAATGCTTCTCACTTCACAGCCTTAGGAGGATTTATGGGAATTAAAGCTGTAGCCAAACATCTCTGGGATAAATCAGACTTGAGCGGGCTAAGAGTAGCTATTCAGGGTCTGGGAGGTACAGGCAGAGAACTTTCGCGCCACCTGTATGAAGCCGGAGCTAAGTTAATCGTAGCTGATATTAATGAGGAGGCAGTCAACTTTGTGGTGGAGAATTACCAAGCGTTAGCAGTTTCACCTATGGATATTCATAAGCAGGAAGTAGATATTTTTGCTCCCTGTGCACTGGGAGGTATTGTAAATGATGATACCTTACCAGAGATTAAGGCGAAAGCCATCTGTGGACTGGCTAATAACCAGCTAAAAACTCCCCGACATGGACAGTTGCTTTTAGAAAGAGGCATAACCTATGTACCAGATTATGTAGTGAATGCAGGAGGTATGATGGGAGCAGGTACTATGATCTATTCTCAACCTGGTATGGAAGAATCTATGAATACTGTCAGGGGGCTTTATGACATCATTCTGAATCTTCTGGAAAAGGCTAAAGCTGCAAATCGGCCCTCCTCAGAGATGGCAGACGAAATGGCTTTAAAGATCATCCATTCAGGAAATCCGATACTTATGGATACCTTGTAGCAAAAAATCACATATGCCTACCTATGTCACCGTCATGATGACCATTCATGACCCAGAGGTTTATACCAAATACACAGATAAGACTCCAGCTATTGTCAAGCGGCATGGAGGAAAATTCTTAACAAGAGGAGAAGAAGTCAGCACGCTGGAAGGGACTCCCTACACAGGAAGAATGGTCTTATTAGAGTTTCCAGATAGAGAAAGTGTAGACGCCTGGCATGCTGATCCTGAATATCAGGAAGTAGTGAAGCACAGACATGCATCATCCACCATCCATATGCTACTGGTTCAGAATGGGGGTGCTAACACAGCAGATCCCAGTCCCAAGCTCTAAGATTCTAACCAGGACTAAAGTAAAATCAGGATAGCCCCATCTGGGGCTTTTTTCATTTTCTATTACCTGTTCAATTCAGCTCTTTTAATGTTCAGTTCACCTGAATAAGCCCTGAAAGTATCCTCTATTCTCCCAAAGTTAGCTCAAGTGGTTAATGAGAAAGTATCTCATTTAAAGGTTAGAAGTGCCTAAGAGTTTTTAGGCTTTTCCTTTGATGAAGCTGCCAGAAACTGTTTACAGTTTTCTGTGCAGCTATTTTATTGAAGGGCCCACCTCTTCTTTTATCCACTCTTTTCCAATTGTTCAGTTCAGCATTCCTAAAGTTCAATTCAATGACTTTAGCAGGAAAGTATTTCCAAAAGAACCTCACCTTTCTTTCCAAAAGAAACTCAACGACCTAATTATGATGTATATGAACATGAAGATTTCGTTAGTGGCTATCATGGCCCTTACTGTATTGGTCGTAAGTTGTGAAGAAGATGATCCCGTTATTCCTGAATTAGATGGTATTGAGTCCGAGACCGTATTGGCGGCAATTGATTCATTGGACAAAGGTGGGAGATGGTTAGCACAGGGAGTGGATGAAACTAACGAACTGAATAGCTTAAGCGAAAGTGAGAAAGCAGCTATCACCAACCACTTGTACAGACTTGCCATTTCTCCT
>JBCDBC010000167.1:0-8156 GCA_039184535.1 Bacteroidota bacterium
ATAAAGAGTTTAAGTGGACTGACAAGAAATTTTCTCTAAAGAAGATAGGGGCCCCTATTATTTATGAAGCACATGTAGGGATGGCTACAGAAAGAGAAGGAGTAGGAACCTACAAAGAGTTTGCAGATGAGATGCTGCCTCGCATTCAGGATCTCGGGTATAACTGTATACAGATGATGGCCATTCAGGAACACCCCTATTATGGCTCATTTGGCTATCATGTGTCTAACTTCTTTGCCCCTACCTCTCGTTTTGGAGATCCTGACGACCTAAAATATCTCATCAATAAAGCCCACAAAATGGGTATAGCTGTGATTATGGATATTGTTCATTCTCACGCAGTAAAGAACTTTGCAGAAGGCCTGAATGAATTTGATGGGACGGATGATCATTACTTTCATCCTGGAGGAAGAGGGTATCATACAGGATGGGACTCAAAACTATTCAATTATGGTAAGTGGGAGGTACAGCAGTTCCTATTATCAAATGTAGCCTACTGGCTAAAGGAGTTCCACTTTGACGGATACAGATTTGATGGGGTTACGTCCATGCTGTATTTCCACCATGGAGACTATGTGACCTTTGATCATTATGATAAGTACTTCAAAGACGGAGTAGAATGGGATTCCATAACCTACCTCCAGCTAGCCAATGAAGTCATTCATGAGATCAAGTCTAATGCCATAGTCATAGCTGAGGATATGAGTGGGATGCCAGGCTTGTGCCGTAGAGTGGATGAGGGAGGAGTAGGCTTCGATTATAGGTTGGGGATGGGACTTCCTGACTATTGGATTAAGATTCTCAAGCATAAATCAGATGAGGAGTGGAACCTCAATGAAATGTGGCATGTGATGACTAATAGGAGGTGGAAGGAGAAGACCATCGCCTATGCAGAATCGCATGATCAGGCATTGGTAGGAGATAAGACATTGGCCTTTTGGCTGATGGATAAAGAAATGTATTGGCATATGCAGGTGGATGATGACAACCTCATCATAGACAGGGGAATAGCTCTGCATAAAATGATCAGGATCTTTACAGGCAGCTTAGGAGGGGAGGGGTACCTGAATTTCATTGGAAATGAGTTTGGGCATCCAGAATGGGTGGACTTCCCAAGAGAAGGAAACAACTGGAGTTATAAACATGCCAGACGCCAGTGGAGCCTGGCTTTCAATGATAGGCTGAAGTATAAGTACCTATATGCTTTTGATAAAGCTATGGTCCACCTGTTTAAGGAGAATGATTTTCTAAATAGTTTACCTGCCCAGCAGCTTAATGTAGATGATAGTAACATGGTTATTGTCTATGAAAGAAATAACCTCATCTTCGTATGTAATTTCCATCCGACTAATTCTATCCCTGACTATAAATTCAGGGCCCATTTACCTGGGAAGTATAAAATAGTACTAAACTCCGATGATCCTGAGTTTGGGGGATTTGGGAGAATAGATTCATCTGTAGAACATTTTACAAATGAGAACCAGCAACTCAGTTTGTATGTTACGAATAGAACAGTTCTGGTCCTTGAAAAGGTAAATTCCAAAAGCTGAAAATTGAGGAATTAGCCAATAAATGTGTATTTTATTTTGATTTAGAAGTAAATAGCCCTTGAGAGACCTATCATGCGAGAGACTTCAGATATCTTGAATACGAATCAGTTTTCACATTCTGCCAACGGTCATCATGCTGAAGTAAATGATGATTCGAATACACTTCTCCTGGAAGTGGCCTATGAAGTTGCCAATCAGGTAGGTGGTATCTATACAGTTATCCGGTCAAAAGCAGCTTCCATGAAGGAGCGTTGGGGAGAAAATTACTGCTGTATAGGGCCTTATGTTCATCCTAATGTTACGGCCATCTTTGAGGAAGAACATGATTATGACCATGTATACGGTCGTGCAGTTCTAAAAATGAGGGAATTGGGATTTGAGGTTTATTACGGTAGATGGTTAATAGCAGGAAGACCCAGAACCATTCTTTTCAATCCTTATAATGTCTATCACAGGCTAGGTGAGATTAAATACCTCCTTTGGGAACATCACGGTATAAGCACGCCTGGTAATGATGATTTGGTAAACCTGGTAGTGGCCTTTGGATATATGGTAAAGGTGCTGGTTACTCGCCTCACTGAGAAGGACATTAACTCCGATAAAAAAGTGGTGGTGCACGTGCATGAGTGGATGGCAGGCACCGTTATTCCTGAAATCAGAAGAGATAAACTGCCGGTACATACGGTCTTTACCACACATGCTACCTTACTGGGAAGATATCTGGCCATGAATGCGCCGGATTTCTACGGACATTTGCCCTTCTTTAGCTGGGAAGATGAAGCCAGACACTTCAACATAGAAACACAAATAAAGATTGAGCGAGCAGCTGCCCATGGTGCTCACGTATTTACTACCGTAAGTGATGTTACAGGCTTAGAGTGTGAATATCTACTGGGGCGAAAACCGGATGCCATTCTTCCTAATGGCCTTAATATAAGAAGGTTTGATGTGCAGCATGAGACGCAGAATACCCATCAAAGGCATAAGGAAACCATCCACAAATTTGTGACGGGACACTTCTTCCATAATCACTCCTTTGATCTGGATAAGACTTTATACTTCTTTTCGTCTGGAAGATTTGAGTATAGAAACAAAGGCTATGACCTTACCCTGGAGGCATTAGCTAGACTCAACTGGAAAATGAAGGAAGCGGGAATTGACAAGACGGTAGTTATGTTTCTCGTAACCAAAAGGCCTTACTCTTCCATTAATCCAGAAGTGATGCAGTCTATTGCCCTCCTGGAAAAAATTAGGGAAACTACTGAAGCTATTCAAAAACAAATAGGAGAGCGGCTGTTCATAGATGCCTCCAATAATAACTTTAATAAGTTCCCTGACCTGAATGACTATGTAGATGATTACTGGAAGATAAGGTTAAGGAGAAATCTACAAACCTGGCAGTCCCAGGGACTCCCTAAAATAGTTACCCATAATCTATATGATGATGGAGGAGATGATGTCTTGAACTTCCTGAGATCCTCTAATCTGGTGAATAAACCAGATGATAGAGTAAAGGTGGTTTACCATCCAGATTTCCTTTCCTCTGTAAGCCCCATTCTTACCATAGATTATCCGGATTTTGTGAGAGGATGTCATCTTGGGGTGTTCCCATCCTATTATGAGCCTTGGGGATATACACCGCTAGAATGTATTGCAAGTGGGGTGCCTACCGTTACCAGCGACTATGCAGGCTTTGGTGACTATATCATGAAGGCTTTCCCAAATCCTTCGCAGTTTGGGGTGTATGTAGTAAACCGCAGAACCCAGAGTTTTGATGAAGCAGCTAACCAGCTCACCAATATGTTGTTTGATTTTGTGAAGATGGAAAGACTGGACAGAATTACTCAAAGGTATGAAGCAGAAAATGGTGCAAGTCATTTTGATTGGAAAAATCTTACCAAGCACTATAACTACTCCTACGATCTAGCACTCAAGAGATAATGTGAACTCATCAACGGAAATACGCACACATCATCATCAGAAAGTTCAAACAGAAGCTATCTGGGGAGATAGGCTGATCAGATTTTTGACAGTTAGCCTGTTAATTGGGAAGGCCTGGCAATTCTTTCGGTTAGACCCCTTAAGTTTGCATGTCTCTTTCCTTGGAGAAAATGTATGGATGCTCTTGCAACCACTTTCTGTTGCAGTCTTTAGTTTGTCCACCATTGGAGTTTTGCTAGACCGTGAAGAGGGGATTCCAAGATTTTTAGAAGGCTTACTCGGGGCTTCTACCATCATCCTGTTCATCGGTACCTTAGGTAGTTTTGCTGCGAAATCTTATCAACTCCCTCAATTATTAGAGCATAGTATACAGTGGAGTACCCCTCTCATTTATGTATGTATCAGAAGGCAGGAAGCTGATATGGGAAGTATTTTTCTGTTCTGGATTAAACTGGCCATTACATTTACCTTTTTAGGCCACGGCTTGTATGCATTAGGGATACCGGAACTGCCTGGCCATTTCGTAGGGATGACAGCTAGCATTCTAGGGTTAACCCAAAATCAGGCCACCCAATTTTTGACTGTTGCAGGAATTTTGGATATGCTTGTATGTGTGGGTATCTGGCTTCCGTCTTCCCGGAGGATCAGCCTCTTGTACGCTGTTTTCTGGGGTACGGCTACTGCTTTAGCTAGAATAGTTGCTCATTGGGATTGGAGTGATATGCTGGGCGTTACTGATAGATGGTTACCGGAGGTTCTCATCCGCCTACCTCATGGGATATTACCCCTTTGGGTTTGGTGGGTATGTTCTCAAGAGAAAGAAAAATAATTCAGGAGAGCTTCTTTCTTCTTTACATTGATTCGCATTATTTGCATATAGCGTTTTTCCAAACCACTTAGCTTTTCTACACAGTGAACCTTAAAGTCCTTATGCTGGGGTGGGAGTATCCCCCTCAAACTACAGGAGGTCTAGGCAAGGCCAGTCTCGAAATCAGCCGGGCCCTTTCTGACCTCACAGACCTAACTGTCATAGTCCCTACTGGAGAGGAGAGCCTCCTACCACAAGGAGAAATTATCTCTCTGGCAAGAGAATCCGTTGTATCTCAGGTTCCTGAAGGGCATGAAATCTACCTTCAAATACTTTCCAATGCAGAGTTGGCACTGGTTAAGAGTAGGATGAATCCCTATGCGGATTTGTCAGAGATTTTCCTTCCTGTAGAATCTACTCATCTTCAGGATGTCTTCTCTGTCAAGGCACCGGAATATCTGACAAATACTGAAACTGCTATTGAAAAAAGAGAAGGAAGGGTAAGTGTAGAGGGAAACAAGCTTGAACTATCAGGCCAGTTTCTACAACCCATAGAAGAGGATGTAGCTTCCCCCATTCTTAACTTGGATGACATAAGGGCTCTTTTACCGCTAAAGTTGAAAGAGCTATATGGAGAGAATATGCTCCAGGATATTCTTTCCTACAGCAAGGCAGTAGCTGGACTGGTTCAGGTAAATGAGTATGACATTATTCATGCTCATGACTGGATGACCTTTCTGGCAGGGTTAGAAGTAAAAGCGCAGCATGATATTCCGCTGGTTTTACATGTACACTCCCTGGAGTATGACAGAAGTGGGCTGAGGACTAAGAACTGGATTTTCCAGGTAGAGCAGTTTGCCCTGGAGCAGGCAGATTTGATTATTCCCGTCAGTCAGTATACAGCCAACATCATCACAGATATCTATGGGATAGATTCAGATAAAGTTCTGCCCATCCATAATGCCATCTCAGAAGTAGATTCCTTCGTCAGCTCAAGGAAGTTCCCTGAAAAATTAGTGGTCTTCCTGGGTAGAATTACCCGCCAAAAAGGCCCAGCATTTTTCGTGGATCTGGCTGAGCAGGTTCTCAAAGAAAATGAAGATGTACGTTTTGTGATGGCAGGTAAGGGAGACCTAACAGAAGCTATGATGGACCTTGTAGCTGCCAAAAGATTGGGGAATAAGTTTCACTTTACCGGCTTTTTGAATCAGAGCTTAGTTAAGGACCTTTTATCCATGACAGATGTACTGGTCATGCCCTCTATATCAGAACCTTTTGGTTTGGTAGCCATAGAGGCAGCACAGTTTGGAATCCCATGTGTCATCTCTAAGCAGTCTGGGGTTTCTGAAATCTTAGAGGGAGCCATCAAGGTGAACTATTGGGAAACTGAGAAAATGGTCAAAGAAGTTCTGAATCTCCTTGAAAATGAAGTATATTATCAACAGGTCGTTTCCAGGCAGCATGAAGATTTGACTGTGAACTGGGATGACACTGCTCAGAAAATTCTGAAGGCTTATAATACCATCATTTCCTGACAAACGCTCCTACTATCTATGCCATCTGTAAGCATGTGTTTTTACCTTCATCATCCTGTGGTGATGAAACCGTATTCCATTTTTGACCTGGGTAGCCCAGAATCCTATTGGGACTGGGATAGATGGGAAGAAGACTTCAAGACCATTGAAACCCAAAGCCTCCAACCCTGCCTGGAAATCTGGGAAGAATGGGCCAAAAAGGGAAACACATCTTTCTCCCTCTACATACCCGGTTTTCTGGTCCAGAGAATGGCCAAGTTGTCCCCTAGCAGTTTAAAGAAAATCCAGAAGTTGGTGAAGAATGGGACTATTTGCATGCTGTCTGGAACTTACAGCTACTCTTATGCTTTCCTGAATGATAGAGAGGCTTTTACAGAGCAGATACAGCTGCACGAGGAGGTCATAGAAAAATACTTTGGTGGCTGTTCCAAGATCTTCTTTTCTCCAGGCTGGCTGTATAATAACCTTCTGGGCTTTTACTTGAGGCATATAGGCATGCAAGGGGTGATAGCGGAAGGCTCAGAGGAAATGCTGAGAGGAAGAAACCCTAACAAGCTGTATCATGTCATGCATACCCCCGATCTTACGGTCTTTCTAAGGGACAGAAAGTTATGCATGAATGTGATGTATGATATGGGAAACAGGCATTGGGACGCATTTCCATTGACGGTAGAAAAGTATGCTTCCTGGATACATTATCTGGCTAATATTGCGGAGAATATCAGTCTATGCTTTCCCCTTCAGACCTTTGGCCTACAAAGGAAGGCAAGTGAAGGAATATTTGATTTTCTAAGAAGGTTTCCGGAAGAAGTCATGAAAAGAAATACTTTCAGCTTTGAGAATATGGAGAAGGTTAGGAAGGAGAAACAACCTTCTGAAGTTTGGGAGGTAACAGACTTCGTTACAGAACATCCACATACAGATATTTTCAGCGCTAATTCCCGACAAGTAGAGGCCATGGAGAGCTTATTGACGTTACGGGAGAAATACGGAGAGAATTTTTCTCCAGAAGTAAAAGAGGACTGGTTGCTCTTACAACAGCTAGACCATCTTCAAAGAATGCATACTGACCATAATCCGGCAGATATTTCCGGTTATCCTTATGAGCATACCTCTTCCGCCTATGCATACTATATGCAAGCAGTTTCAGATCTGGAGCTGAGATTGAGAACTCCGCCTGCCCCCAAGAAGAAACGCCCGAAGAGAAAACCTAAAAAAGAGGTAAATGGCTAAGGGAAGCTTTTTACTGGCAGAGAGTGGAGCTACTAAAACGGAATGGCGATGGTACAGGGAGGCAGAAGGAGTAGCTTCATTTAGGAGCCTTGGTCTTAATCCTAGTACGCTTGGGTCCTCACACATACATGAAGCATTAAGTAAGATTTTTTCTGAAAACGGCCTTCAGGAAGTAGAAAAAGTCATTTTCTATGGGGCAGGTTTATCTTCTCCTGCATATAGGAAGTTGCTGTTAACGTCTCTTCAGCAGCATTTATCGGCTTCATCTTTCACCCTGCATACAGACCTGGAAGCAGCAGCTCATGCTACCCAAAGAAGTGAGGGTATAGTTTGCATTCTGGGAACCGGATCTAATTCATGCCTGTTTAAAAACGGAAAAATTCATCAGAGAAGAGGAGGATGGGGCTATCTAGTAGGAGATGAGGGAGGAGGTGCTGACCTGGGGCGGCAGTTTATTAAGGGGATGGCCCATAACTTTTTTTCTCCTGAAATAAAGGCTTATGTAGAATATCACTATGAAAAAAGCCTTTATGAAATCATCATAGATATTCAGAATAATCCAAGACCTAATCTGGCCCTGGCATCTTTAAGCCCGCATATTTCCCATTTTTCTAATGTTCCTGAGATCAGAAGGATGTTGCAGAAAAGGTTCCGCCTGTTTTTAGAAACGACTGTTTGCCACTTTGAGGAATCTGCCCGTTGGCAAATAGATATGGTAGGATCCATCGGCTATTATTATACGGAATTCTTACAGCTTGCCATGGATGAGAAAGGACTGAAGATGGGGAAATGTATTCTCTCTCCCATAGATGCCTTGTTTGAGCGGTATTTAAGTGAGAATTCCTAAATCCTATTCTTACATTTATCCTCACAGCCAAAAAATAAAAATTTAAAGTAGTCCTATCAGTTCAGTATTTAGGGCTATTAGAGTTCCGGGAACGATTTCGGAAGAAAATAAATGGAGATAATGAAAACTTGAGTCCTAAAAAGGATTCAAACATCAGGCTATTTTAGTAGATTGATCCCTTGAAAAATTAGGGAATGGTAGCAATAAAGTCTCCATAGACATTTTTGTTGATCACACATTTC
>JBCDBC010000168.1:0-8141 GCA_039184535.1 Bacteroidota bacterium
ACGATGGGAGAAAGATCTGAAATTCCCTTCAGGTAAGCCCAAATATTCATCATATGGATTTGGGGAGAAGTCCCCTTATGAATAGACCCATCCTCCTGTCCTTTCTGAATCTCACTTGCCAAAAGTTTCAAGGGTAACTGGGCCAGTGTCTTAGCCTCCTCGAAATTAGCACTGTTCTTAATCTTACTTTGGGTCTCCGTCTGAACTGCCTTTTCATTCATACTCCATAGCAGTCCATAAAAGTTCAGTATCTCCTGATAATACTGGGGATGGCTACCAGCAAATCCCAGGTATCCTATGGCAAGGGTAAGTACCCTGTCTAATCCTTTTTTCCCTTCAAGGTCTAACTGGGCAAAATGTCTTAAAAACTTGTTGAAGGTCCTTTTTACTACTGCCAGGTAGAGATTCTCTTTGGTCTCAAAGTAGGTATATAAAGTGGTTCTGCTGCAATCTGCCGATTTACAAATCTCAGAGATCGCAGTATTGGAATACCCCCTTTTGAAGAATACTTCCTGTGCATGCAAGATGATATGTTCTTCCCTACTCTTCTTGATAGTTTCCTTCATCAAGGGAAATAAACAAAATACTTTTCAATAAATTGGACATTATGTTCAATTTTATTAATATTAGAAATACCATAACTCCACATCATCCTCTCACTCCTTATAAGTCAGCAAAAGATGAATGCTAAAAAGGTCTATATACTTGGCGGTGCCCAGACTGATTTCTCTGTCAATTGGGCCAAGAAGGGGCTAGGAATAGATAGCATTATGTCAGATAGCTTCAGTAAGGCTGTCGAAAACACCCACCTTGATTTTGCGGACATTCAAAGCATTCACATTGGAAACTTTGTGGGAGAACTCTTCTGTCAACAAGGACAACTGGGAGGAGTCCTGTTACAATGTTTCCCCCAACTTTCCGGTATTCCCACTGCAAGACATGAGGCGGCCTGCGCCTCAGGCAGTATGGCAGCCTTTTCTGCCATGAGAGAAATTGAAGCTGGCTACTACGACCTCGTAGCAGTTACAGGTGTAGAAATGATGAGGAATGTAGATGGCCAAACGGCCTCTCAACATTTAGGCGTAGCGGCATGGACAGGTCATGAAGCGGAGGACGCTCGCTACCCATGGGTACACCTTTTCTCCGAAATCAAATCCTTTTATCAGGAAAGCTATGGGTTGGATGATGTGCATTTAGCTGCCATAGCCAAGGTAAACTACGCCAATGCCCAACGTAATCCTCAAGCTCAAACGCGAAACTGGGAGATGAGGGAGGCTAGTTTTGGTGAAGATGATGCCCATAATCCCCTCATTGAAGGAAGTCTACGCAAATCAGACTGTGGGAGAATCACAGATGGCAGCGCGACCATCTTCCTGGCTTCGGAGAGCTATACCAGGGCCTATGCTTCCAGGAGAAATATTTCTCTGGCAAATATCCCTTACATCAAAGGTTGGGGACATCGCACAGCACCCATAGAACTGAACCATAAGCTGGGAGAAGCAAAGAAGTCTCACTACCCCTTCCAGCATCTTCATCATGCTATTAAAGACGCTCTCAATAGAGCTAAGCTCTCTGAGGCAAGGGAGTTGGACGTGATAGAAACACACGACTGCTTTACCATTTCAGAATACGTAGCTCTGGAGCATTTTGGATTAGCTAAACCTGGCGAGGCATGGAAGGTCATTGAGAATGAAACCATTGATTTCTTAGGAAAACTTCCCGTCAATCCTAGTGGGGGACTCATAGGCGCCGGACATCCTGTAGGTGCTACGGGGGTAAGAATGTTACTGGATGCCTATAAGCAGGTAGCTGGTAAAGCAGCAGATTATCAGGTAGAGAATACACAGAACGTAGGAATACTCAATATAGGCGGCAGCTTCACTACGGTCGCCAGCTTTATTGTAGGTAGATAACATTAGAAATACCAAATACGCTTATCATGAAGAATGATGTCATGAATTATGCCCTGGAGGCGGCCAATCCCTATTTATTAGGGCCATATGCACCTGTTTTTGAAGAAGTAACCGCCAAAGATCTGAAAGTGATAGGCGAGATCCCCAAAGACATCCACGGTGCCTTTGTC
The DNA here is from genome assembly GCA_039184535.1 of Bacteroidota bacterium. GTDB lineage: Bacteria > Bacteroidota > Bacteroidia > J057 > J057 > JBCBKZ01. The sequence goes on from JBCDBC010000168.1 coordinate 2,084, forward strand.
AGGAATGGCCCTAATCCTAAGTTTGAGCCTAAGGGGCACTACCATTGGTTTGATGGAGATGCCATGCTGCATGCCATCCAACTAGAGAATGGCAAGGCCACCTACCGAAACCGATGGATCAGAACGACCAACTTTCAGGAAGAAGAAGCGGCAGGGGAATCTCTATGGCAAGGCCTCATGGGAAGTCTGGCTGCTAATATGAATAGGCCATGGAATAGAGGGGTCCCGCTAAAGGACACCGCTAACACTGCTGTGGGTTTTCACAATGGGAAGCTTCTGGCAGGATGGTATATGTGTGGAGACCTGTATGAAATAGATCCCGTAACCCTGGAGACCAAGGGAATACAGAACTTTAATGACACTCTCACCTCCAAAGCCATGGCCCACATTAAGGTAGATGAGGTCACCAACGAGATGATGTTCTTTGATTATGAACTGACGGGATCTTATCTGGCATATGGAGTCATCAGTGGCACCGGAGAGGTGAAGCACTTCACTAAAGTGCCTGTACCAGGTCCACGCATCCCTCATGATATGGGAATCACGGAGAATTATTCCATTCTCATGGACTTACCGCTCATATATGATATTCCCACCATGCTAGCAAGAGGGAAAGCTGTTCCCATCTTCAGAAAAGAGCTTCCCAGTAGGTTTGGGATCATCCCACGTTTTGGAAAAGCGGAGGAGGTCAAGTGGTTTGAAGCTAAGCCCTGCTATATCTACCATACCATTAACTGCTGGGAGGAGGGAGATGAAATAGTGATGGACTGCTGTATTAACCCTAATCCTACTCCTCAGCGGGATCTTCCCAAAGGTGCATCCAAAGTAGAGAAACTTAATGCCTACCTGCTTTTGAAGGCCTATCTCCATAGGTATAGGTTCAACATGAAGACTGGAGAAACCAAAGAATACAAGCTGGATGATATGGAGACGGAATTCCCCTTAATGAATACACAGTATTTGGGGAGGAAATCAAGGTACGCCTATAACCAGCGTCTGGAACTATCTTCCACCTTTAGATTTGATGGAGTAGTGAAGTACGACATGGAGACACAAACAGCCGTTACCCACGAGTATGGCGAATATAAATACGGAAGTGAGTCTCCTTTCATCCCTAAGGCTAATGCCACCTCTGAGGACGATGGTTATGTCATCAGTTTTGTAACTGATGCCAGGGAAGAAACCTCTGAAGCCATTATCCTGGATGCTCAAAATATGGATCAGGAACCTCTAGCCAGAATCCTCCTCCCTCAACGGGTACCTGTAGGATTTCACGGTTGCTGGGCTAGTGGAGACAGAATGTTCAATTAGCCATTATTTGAATAACTGCTAAACATTCATCATTAAACATTCTCTCATTCCACATTCATAATGACAGAAGCATACATCTTTGACGCTGTACGTAGCCCCAGAGGAAAAGGTCATAGAGAGAAAGGCTCTCTACGAAATATTAAGCCCGTTCACCTACTCTCCCAATTGTATGGAGCCTTGGAGGAACGGAATGGGATCGACTCGGCAGACATACAGTCGGTGATTCTGGGATGTGTAGGACAGGTAGGAGGACAAGGATCTGACATAGCCAAAATCTCTACCCTTTACCACGGTTGGGGAGAGCACATAGAAGGTATTAGTGTGAACACCTTTTGCTCTTCCGGTATGACCGCCATAGGGCTGGCATATGCAAAGGTGTGTTCAGGCCTAACGGATATGGTGGTGGCAGGAGGCATAGAAATGCTATCTCAGGTTCCTATGTTTGCGGATAAAGGGATGTGGTTTTCAGATACTGATGTGATTGAAAAAACGGGCTATACCATCATGGGTGTATCTGCGGATCTTATCGCCAGCATTGAAGGATTCTCATTTGAAGAATTAAATCAGTATGCCGTACAGTCTCACCAGCGAGCGGCCAATGCTACCAAAGAAGGCTACTTTCAACCTTCTCTAATCCCGGTAAAGAATGAAGAGGGCAGGACGGTACTAGAAACAGATGAGTGTGTTCGTCCTGGTACCAGTCTTGAAAAGCTCAACCAATTCCCGCCTATTTTTGAAAGCTTTGTAAAGCCCCATACCAGGAAGCAGATTCAAGAAAGGTATCCTGAGCTGAACAAGCTTCAACATCTACACTCCATGGGCACCTCTCCTTCTATGGCAGATGGTGCTAGTCTGCTATTGATAGGAAGTCTTGAAAAAGGAAAAGCACTTGGCCTGGAACCCAAGGCTAAAATCAGGGCCTATGACCACACCTCCTGCGAACCTGTCATCATGCTACTCGGAGGACAATACTCTGCACAAAATGTGACCAAAAAGACTGGTCTGGAGATGAAAGACATTGGCCTACACAACTTTGCGGAGGCATTTTCTGCTTCTTGTTTGAAATACCAGCGGGATTTAGAAGTAGATCCAGACACTTTTAACGTAAATGGAGGGACCATGACCATGGGACATGCCCAGGGTGCTAGTGGAGCCATGATTACCACTACGCTGATTGATGAGATGAAGAGAAGAGATGTGCAATTTGGGCTCGCAAGCATTAGTGGAGGGGCCGGTTTAGGAGCAGCTACGCTCTTGGAGTTAGTTTGAGTCGTTTAAATGTAAAAACGCCTCAACACCGTCATCTCGGTGGGATTGTAGCGTATCGCTTGAAGGGTCGGCCGAGATCTAGTCTTGAGATTCCTTACGACCCACCAGCCATACACACCAGCCCTATGGAATGACGGGTGTAGTCGCATATTTCCGTCTATCACATATCAGATGCTCTGGGAAACCATCCTACCTGCTGACTCCAAACTCTGGCGTTCATCAGCATAGCATGGATAAAGGGAGTCTTTTCTTCCACATATCGTTTGGGGTGATCTCTAAATTCTACAGCTAACTCCTGTTTGAAGCGCGAATACTTTTCTGCTTCTTCTGACTTCTCACGCAAATAGTCTCTGAATAGTAGGGCTTCCTGCTCGGAATAACTTCCTGCCTGACGTACATGTATATGGGTTCTGGTAGTCCCGGGCTTCTCCCGAAAATATCTTTTAGTCAGATCAGGATTATCTTCACGGAAAATGTACCCTAGGTCTTCCAATGGTAATCTAAATTCATCCATTAATTCTAAGCTAGAGACAGATATCTGAATATCGACGATAGGCTTAGCCCACATCTCCACAACAGAGGTAGAGCCAACATGATCTATCCTCAAAGCTGTTTCTCCAAGACTAACACGTAGATCTTTTGCAAGTAGAGTGAATCTTTCTTTCCAGGTAGGATCGTAGGCTAAGACTTCAATTGTTCGCTTTGACATAAAAGGGTGTTGATAGGCTCAAATTCCCACAAACTATTTCCCAACCTTACTAAAAAGTGGGTGAAACAATCTTAAGAATACATGTTAATCCTAGTAGATCTCAAGGATTCCTAAATTATCATCCTCTACCAAACTACTAATGTTACCTTTTTCTGCTATCAGTTTATTTGCTAACATTTTTGTGGAGGTGTTACCCATTCTAAGCCAAATGATCTTGGGAGGGTATCCTTTTAAGATTTGCCAGTCATAAAAATCCTCATCAAAGGTCACAATTACCAGGCCGTTTTCCTTTGCATAAAACCATATATCTACGTCCTTTGAAATTCCTGTGAGGTTAAATACGGATTCTACTTTTGAAAAATGGCCTTCTAAGAGTTTGAGAATTCGGTATGAAATATTTTCATCGAAAAGAAGCTTCATGCGGAAATCCTTAGTCTTCTTTCTTTATCTGCGGAATATGCCAAACAAGCTAAAATATGTTCCTGAGTAAGTTGGGGAAAGTCTTGGAGGATTTCTTCCTGAGACATACCTGATGCTAGCCAAGCCAGGACATCATATACAGATATTCTGGTCCCGTTGATACAGGGCTTTCCGAAACGGATATTGGGACTAATAGAAATAACCTCTTGGTAACTCATACACCTGCTGGTTTGAATGGTAATATACTATTAAATTTTGGGAAGGGTTTCCCAAAGAATAAAAGCTCTAGCAACTACATCCCCGCAAACCACTCTTTAAAGCTATTGACTTTCTCGCGACTTACGATGATTTCCTTGTCTGTTTCTACTTGAAGCCTGACTTTTAATCGACTGTTAGAGTAGAGCACTACATCCTCTATGGCATTGATGGAGAGAATAAAGGAACGGTTCACTCTGTAGAACTGCTGAGATAATAGGAGGTCTTCCAATTCCTCCAATTTATAGTCAATGATGAACTTCTTTTTCTCCAAGGTAATGAGGGTAACGGTTCTTCCCTCCGCCAGAAAGCATGCGACTTCTTCCGTTTTAATGGACTGAATATGATTGCCTCTTTTGACGAGGAACCTGTCTTTTGTTTTCTTTTGAGAAATCTTTTGAATGACCGAAGCCATATTTTCAGAGGGATGTAATTGAGCTTTTAGGGATTCCACCTTGGCCAGTGCCTTACTGACATCCAGATAGGAAATAGGCTTGAGGACATAGTCTATGCTGTTAACCTTAAAGGCATCTATGGCATACTCATCAAAGGCGGTAATGAAGATCACAGGCCGTTTGATATCCACCTGATTGAAAATCTCAAAGCTAATCCCGTCTATCAACTGGATATCCATGAAGATGAGGTCCAGTTCCTGCTGGTGTTGAGATAACCAATCCACAGCATCTCTTACCTTACTTAATCGGGCCATGACTTCCACCCCAGCATCATGCCTTAGCAGAAACTTCTCTAGTTTCTCCACCGCCAAAGGTTCATCTTCTATGATAGCTACCTTCATATGACAGGCTCGTTAATGAATAGTTGAGGAAGGCCGATGATCTTCTCTGGTCCTATCTGCCTAAAGAAGGGATCACTATTTCCATAAATTTGATAACTGCGTACCACATCTTTCAGGCTTTCTAGGCTAAACTCATGGCTCAATCTTTCCTTTGACTCAAAAGTGATAAGAATATGTTGCTTATCTGTCGTAAGTCGGATGGGGAGGGGCTTTGAAGAATCAGGGATGGCATTCCTAATGATTTGTTCTATTACTGTCAAAACAGAACCCGATACTATCCAGGGATCACCTTGAACATCTATTTCCAGGTCCACATTTCTGTGTGGGAGATAATTGAATAAGCTGACCAGACGCTGTAGCACCCTCAGTTCTTTCTCAAGAGAAACTAACTCTTCTCCCCTTCCTCCGAGAATGTATCTGTAAACGGATGATAGGTGTCCCACTAGATCCGTAGTCTTCTCAGGATCATCCTGCATGTTCATGATCATTGTCTCAAAACTCTCAAAAAGCAGATCTGCATTTATCCCTTTTCTGAATTGTCTAAAGTCTTCTTCTAGTCCTTTTTTCAGGCGTTGTTCTGCCTGAAGCTTCTCTTGGTTCATTCTAAAAAGAAACTGATGGCTGACATAGAGAGAAAAGTAAATCAGGTTCATGCAGCCGTAGACACCTCCAAAGACCATGAGCTCACGATTACTTGGGCTAAATCCCAGGATGAGTTTGTAGTACATCCCTACGCCTAGAATCACCAGCATAATACATACGGAGAGAGAAAGGCCAGCCAGGATTAGGTACTGGTTTACTTCGTTAGAGGCATAGCGCCATTTCTCCATCACCTTGAGAATCTGCACAGATACTTCCTGAATCAGATAGGTTAACCCTATACAGAAAAACAGCTCCTGTCCCAGAAAATCTTCAGTGATTTGCTCCACATTATTGTAGATGAGCAGAATCAACAGATAAGCGATGGTTCCACTAAAAATGGGGCTTAGTAAGCGGAAGAGGGGTTTATGGATAAATGAGTCTTTCATAGGATGGGGAGTTTGACGGTGAAGGAATCTCCAGACACTACTTCTACTTCCTTGTCAGCAAGGATTCTGTAGCGCTCACGGATGTTAGAAAGGCCTATTTGGAAGGAAGAAGCGTTGACAGGCGCTTCAGTGATATTGTTGGAGACTGATATCCACTGGTCCAGCATGGAGATGTCTACCTGCAAAGGTTGTTCTGCACTCATCTGGTTATGCTTTACTGCATTCTCCACCAGCATTTGGAGTGTTAGCGGAGGAACAGATTTTTGAAGC
>JBCDBC010000169.1:0-8122 GCA_039184535.1 Bacteroidota bacterium
AATCTATCGTGTCTCTACATTATTTCGGTTACAGCAACTCCACAATAAACTTCTGCTTTTTGCCCTTTTGGAGCTGCATGTACTTATTATGAAACGAATGATCCATGGTAATGGTACCTGAAATGTCTTCCCACTTATCCGCGTTCACGCGTATGGATTTATCCTTTTCTATCGCTCTTCTTGCTTCTCCCTTAGACTTTACGATCTCTAATTGTACCAATAGGTCTATGATGTTGATCCCGTTCTCCAGCTCTACTTTTGCGATCTGCTTGGTGTCAGATACCTTCACTACCTCCTGCCACTGAGTAGGGCTCAACTTACTGAGGGACTCTTTGGTGGTGTTTCTGCTGAATAAGAATTCTGTCAATATCAAGGCATTCTCCAAAGCATCTTTCCCGTGTACTCGCTCAGTTACTTCTTTCGCCAGGGCTATTTGAAGGGCGCCTCTACCGGGATCCTTCATATGCTCTTCTATGATACTGGTCAGTTCTTCCCGTCCTTTGGTACTGAATACCTTGATGAATTTAGCCGCATCTGCGTCAGAGCTTTGTCTTAGGTACTGGAAGAATTCGTATGGGGAGGTCTTTTCTCCATCCAGCCACATCTTATTTCCGGCTTCTGACTTCCCAAATTTCTTCCCATCAGCTGTGGTAACTAGCGGACAGGTAGCTGCGAACGCTTTGGCCTCTTTCCCGAATTTCTTCCCTATGAGGTAAGTACCTGTAGTTAGGTTCCCCCACTGATCGGAACCTCCCATCTGCATGCGCACATCCATGTGCTCATACATGTGTAGGAAGTCATATCCCTGCAGGAGCTGGTAAGCAAATTCTGTGTAAGAAATACCGGTATCTCCCTCTATTCTTTTCTTAACAGACTCCTTGGCCATCATGTAATTGACGGTTACATACTTCCCTACATCTCTCAGGAAGTTCAGGAAGCCTATGTCTTTAAACCAGTCATAGTTATTGACCATCATAGCGGTGTTAGACAGCTTGGGATCAAAGTCCAGAAACTGTTCCAACTGCTTTCGGATGCTCTCCACATTGTGCCTGAGAACTTCTTCAGAAAGGAGGTTACGCTCTTCACTTTTTCCGGAAGGGTCTCCTACCATACCGGTGGCACCACCTACAAGGGCCACAGGTGTATGACCGCATTCCTGAAAAAATTTCAGCATCATAATACTGGCAAGGTTCCCTATATGTAGTGAGTCTGCCGTGGGGTCAAACCCTATGTATCCTCTGGTAGGATTTGCGTTCAGATATTCCTCTGTACCAGGGATAGCGTCATGTAAGTGTCCACGCCAGTTTAGCTCTTGAATAAAGTTCATTCTGTGGAGAATTCGTTAATTTTGAGTCGCAAGTTAGCCGTCAACTTCTAATCAGACAACCTTATTATTATTTCTCAAGTCAGGTTAAGGTTGCTATTTATACCAATCAGTCCACATCCGTTCTTTTCGATTCTCAAAATACTTTCATTTGTCGATTACTTGTTATTTATAAAAGAGTCCTTCTCATGTTACGAATTCTTCTATGGCTTTGCATGTTTCATTTCCTGTCGGGAGTAAATTCCGGTTTGCTTGCTATGGTGGATCCTGGTGATAAAGATTTCCAGGAAGCTGAACGCTTGAGAAAGTCCAGAAGATATGAAGAAGCTATTTCTCACTATAATCAGGCCATAGAAAAGGACTCTACAGAGCATGTGTTTTTTCTCCAGAGGGGGAAGTGTGAATTTAGGTTGGAAAAATATGATGAGGCTAAAAAATCCTTCAAGTCAGTAATCCGTTTTGAGCCAGAACATGTTCCTGCCAGAGTATGGCTAGCACGCTCCTTTATGAAAGAGGGAGATTTGGAGAATGCCGGATTTTACTACCAGCAGGCAGTAGAGCACGAAAAAAACACCATGCGAAAAGTTTCTTACAAGCTGCTGTATGTGAATATTCTTATGAAGGAGAAAAGTTATAAGGAAGCACTAAAAGAGTTAAATGAGATAGAAAAGGTAGACCCTGAAAATCCGGAATTACTGTTTAAGATAGCTGAGATTTATCGGGTAGAAAGTGAATGGGAGAAGGCAGAAGAGTATTATCAGCGAGTGCTCATGACTGAGCGTGTGAAGAGTTTGTCCCAAAGGAAACAAGCTCCTTACCATTACGGCTTAGGGGTTGTGTATTTTCATTTAGGAGATAGTGTGAAGGCCAAAAGAGCATGGGATAAAGTAGCCTTCCAACCCTATACAGACTGGATCAAACAGCACTACCCACAAGATGATCCAGAATACTATTACAAAGTAGCTATCAGCTATTACCTAAATGACGAGTATACCACCAGCCTTTCTTTCCTAGATAAGGTGCTTAAACTGGATGAGGATTACTTTAAGGCCATCATGCTACAAGCCCGGATCTTCAGAAGACAAGGCAAAATAGATGAGAGCATAGAGAACTATGAGAAGGCTGTAGAACTGGTAACAGATGAGGAGAAAAAGGCCACTTATTTATGGTCTATAGCAGACGCATATTATGATGTAGCACGCTATGAGGAGGCTTATAGAGCTATGCAAAAATGTAAGAAGGAAGGCTTTACCTTTAAAGGAATCCACTATTACGCCATGGCCAGGTCTACCTACTTCATGAAAGATTATGCGAAAACCAGTGAAATTTTGACGGAATCGGTGAGGCTTTCTCTGAACCCTAAAGAGAAGGCCAAGCATTACTTTTTAATGGGATTGGCAGAAAAGAAGCAGGGTAATAATGATTACGCCATCAAGGCCTTTAAACTGGCCAGAATAGGACCCTATAAATTGTCTGCTGATGCAGAGATATATGAGCTCTCCCAAGGCATGTCAAAGGAGCTAATCGAGTAAGCTTAGTCCATTTCTTCTGGGTCAATCAGTCCAAATCCTCCCACCTCATAAATGCCGATGGCTTGGTCCTCTGGGGCTTCCAATTCTTCTACTTCCAGAATTAGTAGGGAGTCCTTGTCAATGTCTTCTATCTCATAAGTTTTGATCATGTTCATAGCAGCATCTAAGGTGGTAGCTACTATCTGATAAGTAGTGAGAAAGACGCTGGACTCCTCCCCTTCCTCAGGAACAAAACTTCCTTGAACCAATAGTTGGTAGCCCTTTGTTTTAGGAATAAATTCAGGATAGGCCTCTCTCCATAGCCAAATGGCTTGTGGATTGGTGCGGTCAAAGGCAATGGACTGCCGTAGGTAGTGGAAGACCTCTGTCTTTTCTTTGTCCTCATACCAGGCGGCATTAGCGATCAAATAACAGATGTGTGAAAGCTTGCTGGATTCTTCCATGGTCTCAGGTACCGGGAGAATCTCCAGTTCTTCGGCCGCCATTTCCAAGATGAGGTCATGTCTGTCCACCTGATCCAGCATAGAAAGCTGAAGGGAGAATGCCTCAGTGATGACCTCCGGATCATCTATGGTTTGAAGCAGGCTGAGCGCTTCATCTACTTTACTCTGTCTGAAGTATACGATGGCTTGATTCAGGTAAAACCATGCAGGCTGATCTGGCTCTGTTTCCAGTCCTTTATCGAATACGGCTAATGCTTCTTCAAAATGGCCTGCCTGAGAAAGCAAATTTCCATACTGTAGCCATAGATGCCATTCTTGGGGAAACACCTTTATACCTTTTTCCAATACCTCCATTGCCTTCTGCTTCTCTTCTCTGGAAAGCCAAATCATGGATTGGATACGGAAGCCTGCCTCTTCAGGGGCTTCCATAAGTGAAGCGGCCAGCTTTTCTGCTGCCTCATAGTCTTCCTGTTCCAGGAGGTCCCATGCTTGTAAGACAAGGGCTTGGGTAGATGCTTCCATGTTCTGAAAATAATGACAGAATGGGATAAATGTAGCTAAGATTTAGAAGAATATTTTAGGCGATCCTAATTAGCTAGTTATCAATGGATTGATATTCACAAGATATACCAGAAAAGTGGATTCTTAAGAAAAGGCAAAAGCAAACTTGTGAAATAGATATTCTATGGGCAGTTTTTAGTGATGAAAAAGGACAAACTACTCATTGCCAATCGGGGTGAAATTGCACTTCGGATCATTCAGGCTGCAGCAGAGCTTGGGATTCCTACCCTTTCTATATTCTCTGAGGATGACGCGAATGCCCTCCATCTCCAGCGTTCAGATGAAGCCATCCCCCTGAAGGGTAGAGGAGTCGCCCCTTATCTGGATATCCAACAAATTATAGACATAGCTACCCAACATGAGGCGACCCTTATTCATCCGGGCTATGGGTTTTTGAGTGAAAATGCAGCTTTCGCGGCTGCTTGTGAGAAAGCGAGGATAATATTTGTAGGGCCCAGTCCAGCCATTCTTGAATTATTGGGAGATAAAAGTCAGGCGAGGAAACTGGCGCAAGACCAAGGAGTACCCATTCTTCCCGGAACCAATGAAGCTACTTCCTTAGAAGAAGCTCAGAAGTTTTTTGCCTCTCTACCTGTCGGGGCTCAAATGATGATTAAATCTCTATCAGGGGGAGGTGGCAGAGGCATGGAGATAGTATCCCGAGCAGAAGAAGTAGCTTCAGCCTCTGAGAAATGTGCCAGGGAAGCCCTGAAAGCCGTAGGGAAATCGGAGCTATATGTGGAGCAATACCTGTCCGTAGCCAGACATGTAGAGGTGCAAATCATGGGAGATGGAAAGGAGGTTTCTCACCTATGGGAGCGGGAGTGTAGCATTCAGCGCAGCCATCAGAAACTCATAGAAATAGCCCCTTGTCCAGGGATGCCCCAGGCTCTAAGAGAAAAGATCATAGCGGCCAGTGTGAGAATGGCAAAAGCTATTGGATATGAAGGCGTGGGAACTTTCGAGTTTCTGCTAGAAGGGAATGACTTTAAGGAAAATACTCCCTTTTATTTCATGGAGGCCAATCCTCGCATACAGGTGGAGCATACCGTTACGGAAGAAATAACAGACATAGATCTGGTGGCCTTTCAGCTTCAGCAGGCCATGGGAGCTAGTCTATCAGAGTTGGGGTTGAAGCAGGATCAGCTTCCTGCCCCTAAAGGATTCTCCATTCAAATGCGCATTAACTCTGAATCCCTAAGCCAGGACGGAACGCTAAAGCCGCATATAGGGACACTCACACGTTTTGAGATGCCTTATGGGAAAGGAGTAAGAGTGGAAACTGCTGCTTATACAGGCTATGTGAATAGCCCAGCCTTTGATACGCTATTGGCGAAGCTTATTGTCCATTCTCCAAGAGAGGATTTTCAGACGGCCGTTTTGAAAGCCTATCGCAACCTTTCTGCCTCTAGTATGGAAGGGATAGGGAATAATATATCTCTTCTCAGTCAGATCCTTAAGCATACAGCATTTAGAGAGAATCAGTTTTCTACTCGCTTCGTCCAGGAGCATTTAGGAGAGCTGTTAGTAGAAGAAGGTAAACCTGCTGATGTAGTGCAGAGAAAGGGTTCTCAAGGCTCATTAGATATACAGGAGGCAGAACTTCCTGAAGGAACAACAGCTATCAAGAGTCCTCTACCAGGTACCCTCATTAGCTTGGAAGTGAGTGAAGGAGATATCATTCAAAAGGGACAAACACTCATGGTGGTAGAGGCCATGAAGATGGAGACGGTTATTACAGCGGATGCTGGAGGCTTGTTAAAAGAGCTTAGGGTAAAGCTGGGAGAAGTCATCCAGACGGGTCAGGTGTTAATGGTACTGGAAGCTTCTGAGGGAGAAGAGCAAGAGTGGGAAGAGGATGGAGAACAAGACCTGGATTATATACGTCCGGAACTTCAGGAATTACGTAATAGAAAGGCTTTCCAACTAGATGAGAATAGGGAAGAAGCGGTAGCTAAGCGGAAGAAGAAACATAAACAGACCGCCCGGGAAAATGTAGCTCAGCTATGTGATCCAGACTCTTTCCATGAATATGGTTCTCTCATTGTAGCCGCCCAACGTAAGCGGAAAAGTGAAGAAGAGCTCATCAAGTCCACTCCAGCGGATGGCATCATCACAGGTATAGGGACAGTGAATGGAGAGCTCTTTGAGGCGGAGAAAGCGAAGTGCATAATTTTGTGTTATGACTATACGGTCCTGGCAGGGACACAGGGATATTTTGGGCATCACAAAACGGATAGGGTTCTCTCTGTCGCCTCTCGTAGCAAGTTGCCTATCATCCTCTTTGCGGAAGGGGGAGGAGGAAGACCGGGAGACACGGATATACAGGCAGTAGGAGGACTTCAACTTACCACCTTTGCAGAATACGCTAAGCATAATGGGGTAGCTCCAAGGATCTCCATTGTATCGGGTTACTGCTTTGCAGGGAATGCGGCTTTGGCAGGATGCTCTGACGTGATCATAGCCACCGAAGATACCAATCTGGGGATGGGCGGTCCAGCCATGATAGAAGGAGGCGGTTTAGGAAAGTTTCATCCTAAAGAAGTGGGTCCTGTACAGGTACAAGCACCCAATGGCGTCATAGACATTCTGGTGAAAGATGAGAAAGAAGCCATAGAAGTCGCCAAGAAGTACCTCACCTACTTCCAGGGAGAGGTGAAGGAATGGGAATCTGAAGATCAGCGAAAACTCAGATATGCTGTTCCTGAGAATAGGCGTAGAGTGTATGACATACGTAAGTTGATTATGCTGCTAGCAGATAAAGATTCTGTCCTGGAACTCAGGAAGGATTATGCTATAGGTATGCTCACAGCTTTCATCCGAATTGAAGGGAAACCTATGGGGCTTATCGCTAATAATCCGGCTCACCTGGGAGGTGCCATAGATGCAGAGGGGGCTGGGAAAGCAGCCCGTTTTATCCAACTATGTGATACCTTCGGGATTCCTATGATGTCCCTCTGTGATACACCCGGCTTCATGGTAGGGCCTGAAGCAGAGAAAACAGGCCTGGTCCGACACACTTCTCGTCTGTTTACCGCTATGGCTAAAAAGCAGGTACCTCTTTTTACCGTCATCCTACGAAAAGCTTATGGTCTGGGGTCCATGGCCATGGCTGGAGGGGGCATGCATGAATCTCTATTCTCAGTGTCATGGCCTACGGGAGAATTTGGGGGGATGGGATTAGAGGGTGCCGTTCGACTAGGCTTTAGGAAGGAACTGGAATCCGTAAAGGATCCCGAACAGAGAGAAGCCTTATTTCAGCAGATGGTGGCCATGGCCTACCAGCATGGGAAAGCCATCAATACAGCCGCCTTCCTGGAAATAGACGAGGTAATAGATCCGCTTGAAACACGTAAGTGGATTGTAAATGGCTTGAAAGCCATTGGAGAAATAAAGCCTAATGGACGCGGATTTGTAGATACTTTTTAAGTGGCTACTGGCGAATGAATTCGCCGCTACATTTATTATCCAATAATTGAGAAATGGATTCGAAAAAGATGGACCGTCTGCTTTAGCTGACGAATGAGCCTTGGGCAGCTGAAGCGGCCCTTCCATAGATACAAGTTTTCTCTAACCAAGGTAATGTGGGCTAAGAAATCGCTTCAGGGGTCTTGTGTTATGTATGACTCCCTCCAGGGTCAGATTTTCATATTGTTGGGACTAATAATACTGGAATCTCTTCGAGATTAAGGAAACAGAACCTTGAAAAGGTTCCATTATTTAGAGTTACAGTTATCCAAAGAGAATGATCCAGAATGGATCACACTTACAGTCTATGGATTATCTTAGTTTGATTAACTGCTAAGTTGCCCGAATATCTAGTAAGAACTTTAGATACTCCTTTAAGACTGAGAAAGTGCTTTCTCCAAATCGGCACATAAATCTAATTCATGTTCCAGTCCGGCAGATAGCTTGATGAGGCCTTCTTTTGACATGCTACTTACATAGCTGTAATTCGACTTGGCAGGTTTTTCTTTCGCAATCAACGCCAGCTTACTTAGGAATTTTTTAGCTCCTTCCTTTCCATCTTTATGCATAAAACTGAGTTCAGCACCACCTAGCTTCATCTGCTTTCTAGCCAGATTTACCTGTGGGTGAGTAGGGAGAAAAGGATAATGTACAGAGGTTACCTTCTCATTATACATCAGGCAAAGCGCCATTTGCTGTGCATTCAGAGATTGTCTTTCCAGCCTAAGGTGAAGCGTTTCCAGGCTTTTCTCCAGAAACCACATATCAAAGGAAGAGAATTTTATGTCCCCTGA
>JBCDBC010000170.1:0-8088 GCA_039184535.1 Bacteroidota bacterium
CCAAGTATAGGAAGTCAGTTTACTATATGCTGCTGAAAATGGTCAAAAATCCTGATGATGCTGAGGATTTGACACAGGAGGCCTTTGCAAAAGCATTTAATTCTATTGAAAAATTTGATTCAAAATATGCTTTCTCTACCTGGCTTTTCAGGATAGCAACAAACAACTGTATAGACTTTATTAGAAAGAAGCGTGTTCAGACAGTTTCCATTGATCAGTCTGTGGAAGGAGATGATGGTAGCAGTATGCGCTTTGATGTCAGAGATGATGATCTCGATCCTAATGACCGTATGTTGAAGAAGCAGAGAAAGCAATATCTGAATATGGCCATTGACAGGTTACCTGAAAAGTACAGAATCCTGGTTGAATTAAGGTACTTCAAAGAGCTCTCCTATGAAGAGGTAGCCAAAGAGCTTCAAATTCCTTTGGGCACAGTGAAAGCTCAGTTATTCCGTGCACGCGAGCTTCTAAACCAGGAACTTAAAAATATTAAGCCTCAGATGTAGATCATAGATACTTTTTACTTCGCTTTTCAGTATCCAAAGCTCTTCTTATAGCCTAATTTTCATATCTACTTGGAAATCCCTTATTTGTAAGGACTTAACACCTCCTTATTTGGGACTATCTTACTATGAAAACAGGTAACATCTTCTACTGGTCAGTGGTCGTGGCACTAGCAGGATTCCTATTCGGCTTTGATACGGTAGTAATCTCCGGCGCTGACCAAAATCTCCAGGAACTATGGCAGACAAGTGATTTTTTCCATGGAACCGTGGTCATGTCCATGGCCTTATGGGGAACTGTCATTGGCGCTCTGCTCGGAGGAATTCCTACAGATAAACTGGGAAGAAAGAAGACCCTCATTTGGATAGGGGTACTGTATACGGTTTCTGCTGTTGGGTCATCTCTTGTTTCAGATCCTTACCTTTTCTCATTCTTCAGATTTATTGGTGGATTAGGCGTAGGTGCTTCTACCGTAACAGCTCCTATTTATGTATCTGAGATAGCCCCGGCCAGCAAGCGTGGTAGACTGGTGGCCATGTACCAATTCAATATCGTATTTGGTATCCTGATGGCCTTTATCTCTAACTACCTCCTCAGCCAGGCTGATCTGGGAGAAAGTACCTGGCGGTGGATGATAGGGATGGAAGCCTTTCCCGCCATTTTGTATACCATTCTTGTCTTTGGCGTACCTAATAGCCCAAGATGGCTAGCCCTTTATAAAGGAGACAAAGAGGGGGCTCAGAAGATTCTGGACATCATGAATGCAGAGAGCGCAGAGCCTACCACCATGGAGCAGATATTGGAGGATAACCAAAAAGAGGATAAGAAAGAAAGTATACTAGATAAGCGCTATCGATTCCCACTCCTGTTAGCATTTCTCCTGGCTTTCTTTAATCAGTTGTCAGGGATAAATGCCTTCCTGTATTATGCTCCGCGTCTATTTGAAATAGCCGGCTTAGGAGCCAGCACGGCCCTTTTGAGTAGCATAGGGATAGGCGTAACTAACCTGATCTTTACCATGCTTGGTTTGGTCTTGATAGACAGACTGGGAAGAAAAACCCTTATGTACATAGGATCCTATGGATATATCTTTTCTTTGGCCATGGTGGCAGTAGCTTTCTTACTAGGATGGAAAGGAATGGCTGTACCAGGATTTCTATTTGTATTTATAGCCTCTCATGCCATAGGACAGGGAGCTGTAATCTGGGTATTTATTTCGGAGATATTCCCTAACCATGTCAGGGGAGCCGGTACTTCATTTGGGACTTCTACCCACTGGGTATTGGCAGCTCTGATCACGATGTTTATGCCACCTGTCTTAGGAGCAGTGAGTAATCCCGGATATGTGTTCGCATTCTTTGCAGTAATGATGGTATTCCAGCTACTTTTTGTATGGAGAATGATGCCTGAGACCAAAGGAGTTCCTCTTGAGGATTTGGAAGAAATATTGACACAAAGCAAAAGGAATAAGGTAAGTGCCTGAAGATCATATCAGGCAGATTATCTAAGTCAAATTTAGCCCCTCTACCTAACACTTATAAGCATGGACAGGCTTACTTTTTGTAGCATCAGTTTTACTATAGGATCTCTTCTTATACTTGTAGCATGTAATACTACTGATTTGAAACAGGAACAAACTACTAAGGAAACCTTTCAGGAATTACACCGCCCCCAATTTCATTTTACTCCGCCTGCTCAATGGATGAATGATCCTAATGGCATGGTATTCTTTGAGGGGGAGTATCACTTGTTTTATCAGCATTATCCGGATAGCAATGTCTGGGGACCTATGCACTGGGGACATGCCGTAAGTGAAGACATGGTTCACTGGGAACACCTCCCGATAGCCTTATACCCGGATGAACTGGGGTATATTTTCTCAGGTAGTGCCGTCGTAGACTGGAACAATACTTCAGGCTTTGGAGATGGAGAG
Organism: Bacteroidota bacterium; assembly: GCA_039184535.1. Classification (GTDB taxonomy): domain Bacteria; phylum Bacteroidota; class Bacteroidia; order J057; family J057; genus JBCBKZ01. Next base: position 2,438 of record JBCDBC010000170.1, read on the forward strand.
AATATTCCCCTGGTAGCTATTTATACCTACCATGATAATACTGGAGAATCCTCAGGTGCGGTAGACTTCCAGACGCAAGGAATAGCCTATTCTCTGGATAAGGGCCGTAGCTGGGAGAAATATGAAGGAAATCCTGTCATCCAGAATCCTGGAATCAGAGACTTTCGTGATCCTAAGGTGATCTGGCATGAAGCCAGTCAAAAATGGGTGATGATTCTGGCAGTAAAAGATAGGATTCATTTATATCATTCTCCGGATCTGATAAACTGGGCCTTCTCTAGTGAGTTTGGAGAAAATTTGGGAACGCATGGAGGAGTATGGGAATGCCCAGATTTATTCGAGCTGCCTGTAAAAGGAGGAGAGGAAAGTAAGTGGGTCATGCTGGTCAGTATAAATCCAGGTGGACCTAATGGAGGATCAGCTACCCAGTACTTCGTAGGAGAGTTTGATGGGGAAGTATTCACTATGGATGAAGGCTTTGTGAAAGAAGGAACTGAAGAAGCTGTCTGGATGGAGTATGGAAGAGATAACTATGCAGGTGTTACATGGTCAGATATCCCTCAGGAAGATGGGAGAAGAATATTGCTGGGCTGGATGAGTAATTGGCAGTATGCCCTGGAGGTACCTACGTATGTATGGAGGAGTGCCATGACGGTACCAAGAGAATTACAACTTCATAGCACTGATGCAGGTCTCCGTCTGTTCTCAATACCCGTGAAGGAGTTAGACACCCTTAGAACCTCCTTAGTAAGAAATAATGAAGAAAGCCTTAGCGGTAGTCTGATGCTTTCTAACGGTGGCCATCCCCTCATGGAAGTGGAGGTATCATTTGAGCTTCAGGAGGGAGAAGAAGTGGAAGTAGGGATTTCCTTAAGCAATGATATGGGAGAAGTCTATAAGATAGGCCTAATCCAAAAAGAGAATACTTTTTTCAGTGATAGGACTGAAGCTGGTAAGACAGACTTCTCAGATGCTTTTGCATCCGAGGTACATCTTGCTCCCAGACTATCTACCAGTAATCAGGTAAGTATGCGCTTATTTCTGGATGTGAGTTCAGCGGAATTATTTGCTGATGGAGGAGGAACAGTACTGACAGATCTGTTTTTCCCTAATTCTGATTTTCAGGAAATTCGCTTGTACTGTAAGGGAGGAGAGGTGAAAAATGTTACTGCCACCACAATTTCTTTAAATTCTATATGGCAGTAAATCAGGGAGTTATGATTTTTTCTCAAGAAAAAGAGAAAAAAAGCTACCTACTAAGCCACCTTTTGAAATCTCTTGCCGTTCAGAAGATAGAGATTTTAGTGGAGTGCTGCTCCACCTAACCTAAGTACTACTATCACCATATTGCAGAAGAAATCCCTTGTCCCAAAAGGGATTTTTTCTTTTTAAGAACTCTCCAACTGTCCCAGCTTTCGTATATTCTCCCCCAAACATCAATGAAATATGAAAGCAGCATTCTTAGTCCGTAAGGGTACAGGCGAACGAGCATTTGAAATAAGGGAAACCTCAGAACCTACTATAGAGGCGCATGAAGTGCTGGTAAAAGTCGCAGGCTTTGGTCTAAATTTCGCAGATGTGATGGCGAGAAGAGGGCTGTATAAAGATGCACCTCCTATGCCCGCCGTTCTGGGATATGATGCAGTAGGGACTATCGCAAAAATGGGTGGAGACGTTAAGGGAGACCTTGCGGTCGGAGATAAAGTGGCGGCCTTCTGTAGGTTTGGGGGATATGCAGAATATGTAGCTACTGATGGACGAGCCATAGTCAAGTTACCTGAGGGTCTATCTGACGGGGATGCCCTCGCCCTTATGACTCAGTACTGCACAGCCTATCACTCTGCGGCAGAAATGGTCAGGATGGCCCCTAATGATCATGTACTAGTCCACGCAGCTTCAGGTGGGGTAGGTACAGCCTTAGTCCAGTATGCAAAGCACATAGGAGCCACTGTTTATGGGACAGCTAGTAACGCTACCAAAATAGCTTATCTAAAAGACTTGGGCGCAGATCACATCATCAACTACAGAGAAAATGACTTTGTAGCAGAGATACGCAAGATCAGGCCTGAAGGCCTGGACATCATTTTTGATCCTATAGGCGGAAAAACCCTGAAGAATGGAATTGGCCTATTGGGAGCTGGAGGACGGCTGGTGGCTTTTGGTGCTTCCAGTCTTAATCAGGCAAAGAATGTCTTCCAGAAGATAGCCGTCGGCTTATCCTTTGGGTTTTATCACCCCGGACAGTTGATCAGCCAGTCCAAGACCATCATCGGAGTAAATATGTTAACTATAAGTGATAATAGACCGGATAAGCTAGAAGGTATACTAGCAGGTGTAATGGATTTGTACCAAAAAGGAGTATTTAATCCGGGCAGTACATTCTCCTTTCCAGTGGAAGAATTAGGGAGGGCACACGATATGATGGAAAACCGTCAAACTACCGGTAAGATTATGATTACATGGTAGGAGATAAAAAGAATCAAGGGACTTATACGCATGCATTCTGCCTACTTATCACTCAAATAGAAAAAATGTTATTCATCTTACTTATCTTTACAGGAATTCCTGTGAAGGGATGATGTAAAGAGTAAGAACCTAAGAAATATGAACAGATTGATGAAAGCGGTAATCTCACTTGGGGTGTGCCTGCTAATGATGCTCCCATTTAGGGGATTTGCCCAGGAAGAGCCTGGAATAAACCAATACATATTTGTTGAAAAAGAACCCGCTCCTATAAACCTGAAAGAAATTCGTGAAACCATAGGCTTTCCACCAGCTGCCTCAGAGCTGGGGCTTGAGGGAAGTGTCATTGCCAGAGTGTTGGTAAGTGATAAAGGGGAATATGTTAAGCATAAGTTTATCGGGAAAGCAGATACGGTCCTTAGAGCTGCTGTAGCAGAACATATTGGAGGCCTGAAGTTTGAACCAGCTTTATCAGAAGGAAAGCCCGTAACTTTTTGGGTAAATGTCCCTTTTGTGTTCCGTTTGCTGACAGAAGAGGATCTGGTAGAAAAGGCCATTACATTATTGAATGAGGAGGTTCAGAAAGATACTACCAACTTTATGACCTACCTCAAGAGAGGACTTCAATTAAAAGAACTTAGAAGAGTTAATGCCGCTATTTCAGACTTTGATAACTGTATTAAGTGGTATGAGAATAAGTATGCAGACTTGGCGGAAGATGACACCATAAAGGCTCCATCTGAATTTAAGTATTATGCGCTCTATGCCCGTGGCCTTTCTCACGCCATGGTGGGAAGCTATGAGAGTGCTTCGGAAGATCTATCCAATGCTATACAATGGGCATCTACAGCTGAGATAGCAGATTCACTTGTAGCGCCTACTCTACCCAATGCCTATCTGGAGAGGGGGTATATGCACTTTCAATTGGAGAAGGATGATGAAGCGATGGAAGACTATAATTGGGTAATTGACAATGTGCCTGCTCAGGCATGTAGAGCGCATGGACTCATTACAGAGCTGAGATTAATGCAGGAAGATAAGCCCAAGATCGTGGAAGCCTATGGTAAGATGATCGAATGTAATCCTGATAATGAGTCCCTCTACTTTAGCCGAGGATTCTACAAAGGGGAATTAGGGATGGTAGAGGAAGCTGTAGCTGACTTGCAGGTTCCTGCTGAGAAAAGCTTGAGTAGTAAAGTAAGGGTAGCTTCACACAACCGTATGGCCTGGATACTGTTTAATGCAAAAGAATATGACAGAGCATTGGAAGCCATACAGGGCGCAAAGGATGTGAACGTACTCAACCCTATTGCCTACTATTATGAAGGGCTAATCAAGCTGGCTCAGGAAGATACAGAAGGAGCTTGTGAGGCTTTGGCAAAGAGCATCTCATACGGCCTGGATGGAGATGAACTCCCTGAGGCGGAAGCACTGGTTCAGGTTAACTGCCCCCAAATAGAGGAATAAATCTGATAAAGGAGTACTTTTATTCGAAGAGGCAACAAGAGAAAAAGCTTGTTGCCTCTTTTCATATTACCACTACAATTTTAAGTTGTTCTATTACATTTGAAATATATTAGCTGAATAAAATTCCATTTTAGAATTTCTTTTGAGGATATTTCAGATATTTCCTCTTTATGTTTTTGTTTAGAGCAGTTTGTGTTTTCATGTTAATGGGCTACTGTCAGGCTACTTGCCAGGAGTACCGCGTGCACAATTATGCTAATGATCTGGAAGAAAGATCGGGGGAGGTTTTCCAAATTGTAGAAGACAGCCTGGGGTTTATTTGGTTCCATGCTGAAAAAGGACTGTATCGGTTTGATGGTAGGAAATTGGTAGAAGTTTTTCCGGTAAAGACAGGCTTTCCAGACAGAAAATCCCTGATTAGTTCTCAAGGGAATATTTGGTTTTTGACAGAAGGGCTCCTTTACCAATTCACCCCTTTAGTAGACACCTTTTACCAAAAAAGAATTTTTTTCTCTGAATACGGTGGCCTTCAAAAAGGTGATAAGGCCCTCTCTCTCTTTGACTGCCAAGCTAAGGCAGTAGGGATAGCGGGCCATAAAATGCTTTACCGTTTGGAAGATAAACAGTTAACCGCCAGACATTATCCTATGGGTCTGGAAGGAACGGATTGCTTATCTATTCATCAGGATAATGATAAGGAACACACACTCGTTTCCAGAGATGGAAGGGTATTCAAGTTGAGGGAAGGAAGTCAGTCATTTTTCATTTTTGAGTTGAAGACCCAAATAAACTCTGGCAAGACAGTGCTCATTGAGCCTGATGTATGGATAGCGGCGGAAGCTAATAAAATCATTCAGTTCAATAGGGAGCCCTCTGGAGAATTTCTTGAAAAAACGGAAATGTGTCAGTTAGATGGAGAGATAATAGCCATTTCACGTCTGAACACAAAGGTATTTCTGATTAGCACCAGAGGAAAAGGAGTTTATCAGCTTCAGATTGAGAACCAGAAAGGAATCGTAAAAAGAATCCATAATCAGCTGGGGCCCAATAACCGACTTGACTTTCCTGTAAGTGGAGGCACATGCTTTTGGGTAACAGATGAATCCACGGTTTGGATGGGGTCTTCTGAAGGGATCTTATTATTGACGCGCTATAAGTTTGGTCGGTACTCAGGTATTAAAGGATATTCAACAAATACCTTTGCATTTACTTCCGATAATGGTGTTCTGGCCGCTTATGGTAGCCTATATAAGTATACGCTTAAAAAAGGGCAGATCATTAGCACAGAGATAACAGAAGGTTACCATGGACACGTTGCAGGTGTAGGAGTAGGGAAGGAAGGTTGGTGGGTAGGTAATTCTGATGGGGACTTATTTTACATACAGGCAGATGGAAGAACAAAAGAGTATTCTTTTCGGAAAAGAGGAGGAGCTTTATTTAACATATACGTATCCAAAGATTACGCTGCTTGGATATCCCAGTCCCTGACAAATGATCCTATCAATGGGGTTATTCGGATTTATGAGAATGGTGATACCAAGCTATACGGTAAGGCAGAAGGCCTTTATTCTCGCGTAATAGTAACTAGGGAAGGGCTTGGAGGTAAACTATATGCTGGCGGGGTAGGAGAGGCTCATTACCTTTTTGAGTATGATCCTGAAAATGATAGGTTTTTAGACCTGAGCCCTGACTTACCCTTTACCCCTAAACTTGAATTTGAG
>JBCDBC010000171.1:0-8051 GCA_039184535.1 Bacteroidota bacterium
AGAGTCTATTCCCCACCCTATGGGCGCAAATTTTCCGATGGTTAGTCCTTATCGTCCCCAAGCTTCAGCTGCTGCTGATTTCATCATCGAACAAGCCCTAGCCATGCCAGAAGGAGAAAAACTACATGTGGTCATTCTGGGACCTGCTACTAATATTGCCTCTGCCGTCCTAAAGGAAGCCCGTATCATCCCCAGATTAGTCATTACCTATCTTGGTTTCTGGCACCATCCAGCTACTAACACCTGGAACAAACGCGAGTTCAACACCAATAATGACCCCAATGCAATAGATCTGCTGTTGAATACAGCCGGCCTTGAGTTTCGCATCATGACTGCCTCAACTTCTCAGAATCTGGTTTTTGACAAAACAGAGGTAGATAAACATTTGAAAGGAAAAGGAGGGATTGCTGACTATCTGGTCAAGCGCTGGGAGAATTTTGACCGTGACTGGCAGGAGACTGATAAGGAGAAAAAGCATTGGATCATGTGGGATATAGCAGGCGTCATGGCGATCGCAGATCCCAATCTGGCGACAGCATCCCCTTTCAAGACACCCCATGACAATTTGGATCGTCAGATTGGCGTCTTCACGAAGATTGATGTGGAAGGGATGAAGGAGCTGTATTGGGAGTTATTTGACAGATATCTAAGCCGTCGTTAATGAAAGGAGCTATTCTCTAGTTTGACAACGTAAATCTAATCTGAACTCCTCCACTAGCAAAGGAGGTATCAAAGGACTGTGAGGTGTGCGGTCTGTTGATGTTCTGCTTGTAGAAGAGTTTTAAATTCAAACGGGTATTCACCACATAGTCTATGGATGGAGAAATAATCCAGTTCAGAGTACCCCGAGTGTACTGCGAATCCAAAGCTTCATCCGGATTACCAGGATCAAAGACAATGCTCCTGTTGAACTCACGCGTATCACGAATGGTCGTCTGAGCTAGTTAAAACTTCTATCTATGCTAAAGACGAATAAGAGGAACCTCCTAAGAAATGAAGTCTAAGTAATTTTGTTCATGTATGACCTCAAAGGCAGCATCTGGATAAGTATTTCGCCATGCTACAGGGGCATTCTTATTTCGAGGCTTCAGCTTAAATTCATAGGCGGATAACCTACCCCCATATTCTTCCAGGTAGTCCAGTTCTTGCTGATCATAAGTACGCCAGAAGTATTTATTAGAAGCTGATAAGGTATATGCCTGATATTTAAGTCGCTCCACCATAAGGAAGTTCTCCCAAAGCTGGCCCATATCCCCTCTGTAAGAGGGAAGATTAAAATTCTCAATCAAGGTGTTCCGAACTCCTAGATCATAAAAATAATACTTACTCATTTTCGAAACCTCTTTTCTAAGATTTCGGCTAAACCCACGTAACTTGAAAATGACAAAGGACTTTTCAAGTAAATCCAGATATGTCTCTACTGTTTCCTTTGCCAATCCTAACTGTTTTCCTAGCTCCGTCAGCGATACCTGTGAGCCAATCTGGAAAGCAAGTAATCGTAATAAATCTCCCAGTTTCTCAGAATGCTTAATGTTTGTCAATTCCAAAATATCCTTGTAAAGGTAGGCGCCTACAAGTTCCCTTAAATAGCGGATTTTAGTCTCTCGGTTCTGCTGTTGTAGGATATCTGGGTACATCCCAAAGACGAGAAACTCTTCCAGTCTCTGATGAAGATCGAATGGGTTGAGAACCTGTTTAAGTTCTTGGACTGCCACCGGAAATAGCTGATAAGTTAGGGTACGACCTGTTAAAGCTTCTCTGGTTTGGTTGGCTAACTCAAGAGAAGAGGAACCAGTAATCAAAATCTTCAGACCTGGAAACTGGTCAAATAGAATTTTAAGATTAATCCCTATATCTGGAATACGTTGGGCCTCGTCTATAAATAGCAAATCATAGCCTTCCACTAATCCCCCTAGTCTCCTTATGTCTCTTGACTTCAACACCTCACTGTATTGAAGAATATCAGCATTGATTTCAAGTGTCTTTCCCTCAAAATTGGCTAGAATTTTTCTGGCTAATGTAGTTTTACCCACCTGTCGTGGTCCAAACAACATCAGGATCTTATTGCTATTTACTAAATCTGACTTGATGGTTTGTTCGTAACTTCTAGGTATGTATTTGAGCGAAATCATTCTCCCAATTTAGTTAAATTTAGAGAATTAATTCTCTGAAGTTACCTTAGTACATAGAATACTTCAGATTGAAGATCAATAACATGGTTACAGAAGGAAGCTAAAAGATTCCTTATCAAGTATGATGCCTATTCACGAAAAGTGGCTAAACTGTAGAAATAGGATAAAACGCCTAGTTCGAAAGTGTAAACCTGATCTGAACTCCTCCACTAGCAAAGGAGGTATCAAAGGACTGTGAGGTGTACGGTCTGTTGATGTTCTGCTCGTAGAAGAGTTTGAGGTTCAGACGAGTATTTACCACATAGTCTATGGATGGAGAAATGATCCAGTTTAGGGTACCACGGGTATACTGCGGATCTAGCGCTTCATCCGGATTAGCAGGATCAAAGACAATGCTTCTGTTGAACTCACGCGTATCACGCATAGTCAGCCTTAGCTGGGCATTCATACTATTCTGAAGGTCAAAGTCTTTCCCCATAAAGGTGAACTGCCAGTCCAACTTATCTTTTCGATAGCCTAACATTACCGCCAGGTCCTGATTATGAAGCTCTGATAGCTGCATAGTCCCCACACTTAGGTTGAGCATTCTCCCACGCTTATAATCTATGCTGGCCGTAATTCCATTTTTCATGGTCATATTCACTCCTATCAAGGGAGAAAAATCTTCTCTGATGGATACAGAAGCAATGTTATCTTCTGTCTGGAAGTTCTCGAGCGGCTGGCCATTGACATCCTCTCTAAATACGGTGGTATTTACTGGGAACCCATTTTCCACCTCCGCATTGATGTTGTTATTAAAGCTACCTACAGAGTAGCTGGCTCTATATGTATGCTTGAGCGTGATGGAATTGAAGATATCCTTCAAGAAGGGCAGATTAGTCAGACCATTATAGTTAATGCTCCAGTTAGGAAGCGGAATTAGCGGGAAATTCTTAAGCGTAATCTTCTCTGGACCTATGATTCCGTAAGCTGACAGAAATGACGGTAGTAATACGTCCTGGTTATTTCCAAGATACCCATTCTGATAGCCCCCTTCTACCTCTCCTTGCCTACTCAGGGCATTCAGGTTAGGCGTAAGTCCTGCTCTCCTGGCAGAAATAATCTGTCTGTTACGTGAGAACTCTTCAAAGGCACTGGAAGTAGCTATGGCATCAAAGGTGATGCTGTCCCGGGTTACTCGCTCCGTCAGGCTTTCAAAAGCTGAATTCACGAAGATGTAGGACATATTGAAGTTCCCCGTAGAAAGTGGATCTATTTCCTGATAGCTTCCTCCTTCAGGAAGGGAGGAGTCCGTTACCCAGCGGAAGAAAGAACTATTATTTCGGGTTTCACTTCTACTCATAGAAAGTTCTATTCGAAAACCCCTAAAGGGTTCTATGGCTGTCCTGGCCGTAAACTGAGTGCTCTTATTATTCAGGAACAGGTTAGATAAAGTAGTATCTCGCGTGATCCATCCATTTTCTGCCGCTATGCCCCGTATGTCTTTTTGGCTACCCAGAATAAAACCTGTAGTAGGCGGGAGTAAAGGTGACTTCCTATTTGCGAAGGTATCCTGATACCCAAAGTCCAGCCCGAAGTTATCTGTCCGGGGTAAGTAGCCAGGAAGTACAGTATTAGAGTTCTGGGTAAAATTGGCATCTATATTTTCCAGGCTCATTCCTATCCGGAGCACCTCATTCAACGCCAATTTCAGATAGCGGAAGGGGTCAGGACCTTTAGTAGTATCCTTGGGCGCTTTAGGCGGTTTACCAGGGATCTGCCGCTGTTCCTCTCGCTGAGGCTCCTGCCTTCGCTGTTTCGCTCGGCCCTTACGTTCATACTCATCCTGTATCTTCTTCAGGAAATCAAACTTCCCGTACAAGCCCTTCAGATTGACCCTTGCAGAGGCCTGAATATTCTGTGTATTGGAAATGGTAGCACCTAGATTTTTATTGATCTCGGGTGCCTGCTGCCAGGTAAAGTTGGCACTGTAATTTATATTTCCTGATAACCAATCCATCCACTTGAATTGAGAGAATGGAAGCTGGTACGTTAAGTTGATATTATGAGTATAGCCGGTAGTACGCCCCATATTGATGAGGTTTTCTCTTCTTCTAATAAACCTTCTGGTGACTCCGTCTACTTCTGAGAATACCGTATCTACTCCTCTACCAAAGCTCAGGAGATTCTCTCTCAGGGTTCCAATAGAATCTCGCTCAAACTGATCTGCCGTGTCAAAGTATCCCCTTACTTCATCCACACGCGAATTATTTACAGCATTGAAGTTCAGCTGAAGGTTCTTAGTGAAATTCCAGACCAGGTTATAGTTCCTGGTAATCATGAAGTTCTTAGTGAAAGTAGGTTCCACTATCCCACCAAACTGATTGGCCGGTCTGAGTCTTCTTTCCTCAAATTGCCTGTTTCCTACGACTGATACGGAGACGGAGGTAGGAACAGGGGAGAAGTTGATCAGTTTCAATGGATTATTCTCCTTAGCATTTTTGAAAGGTTCAATGCTTACCTGATTGAATGAATATCTGTAGTTGATAGCTCCCCTATGAATGGTGGAGAAACGCCTTTCTATGACAGAGCTGGTGGCCGTTTCCTCATTATATGCATAGGTGAAATCAAAGTTTTCTATATCCCAGAAATGCTTTTTAGGGTTCTCCCCTGTTTTCAGCTTCCGCCAATTATTCATGGCTATGCTTCGGGTTCGCCTGAAGTCCCGGATCTGTTTGAGTTCCTGGGTAGATTCTATGTTAGAGACCAGTACGTCTGCTTCCCGTGGGTCAAACTCCGGGTTGATGATCTGCTCACCGTAGGTAGCAAATACCGGCATTTGGAGGCCCCACTTCTTGGGAAAGAGTTTATGGAGGTTGAAGTTCACTGCCACATCATAGCGAGTAGACTCCTCCAAGGGTCTATCAGATACCCGCTGTTCCAGTGGCCCAAAGCCTGCCGTACGTCGGGAGAAACTCGCATTGATATTGGCCACATCTGCCAATTTCAGGTCCATACTAGCCCGCGCGGCCCATCCACTAGACTTATCAAAGTTGGTTAGGCGCAACTCATTCACCCAGGTTTCCACACAGATAGGCTGCTCATTAGAGTCTTTGGGATTCCGGACCCCTATCATAATGTTGCGTATATCACTCAACTTGGGGGTACCCTTAATGTAGATTTTATGTCCACCAGGTATATTGGCTCCATTGAGTGCATCATATAAATAGCGTTCATTCACCGGGAAGGTCTCTCCATTTCTTTGCAGTTTCCCCTGAGAAAGGGTTTCCAGAACGAAATTGAATTCATTCTCCCATACAGCTTCTCTACTCACACCTCCAGGCACAGAAGGCTTAAGTGGAATTTCATATTCGTAGTAGTTGAAGTCGTTATCCAGCCCCAGCCTAATGAAGGCTACTGCATCACCAGAATCCACAAAGTTACTAGGTACAAAGCCATCATCTATAGGCTCTGCGTGTACCCATAAACGGAGCTTCTCATACTGTCGGAAGTCTCTGTTCTGCTGATTGTACTTGAATATAGCTCTGGCATCTCCATCGTCCAGGTTACATACGCGCATCTGTAGCGAACGCTCATTTTGTAGGAATCCCGCTTGGGTATTTCCGTTGATGGACTGCTGTACTACACCCGGAGGCAGTACATATGGGAAGGGGGTCTTCTGTGAGTTTTCTTCCAAACTCAGGGTTCCCACCTCAAACTCTGCAAATGGAGGCTCTGGAGGATTTAAGGCTTCTTGCCCTTCCCTCAGAGACTCTCGGTATCTCAGCCACTGGGTAGATACTAGTTGGAACTCTGTCATACGCATGATCACTTCCTCTTTCCATCCCGCCATGTACATACGCATGAAGTTGATAGACTTGAAGTTATTGATTCCGTTGATAGCCTTACCAGCAGCTATAGGGATACGGAACTGGTACCAGGTAACATTTACGGTATTTCCTGCTGTCCCTACCTGATAATCCTCTCTCCTTATAGAATCCACTATGAAGTTGGATCCTGGAGCCAGGTCCTGTGGTCTGATTCTGATTTTATACTCCCAGTACTGCTCATTCCTGTTCAAGGAACCATTCTCATTCAAGTCTTCTGTATCAGGTACCTGCGTACTCTGGGTAGTAAAGTTTTGGTTATTATTCCCCTCTGGTGAGTTTCCGTGTGGTCCATTGAACTCACTATACCTCTCCAATATGGGGGCATCCCTATCTTCATACTCTCCATCTCGGAAGTGCCTGAAGTTATCCGAACTTGGGTCATTTGTAGCTATATCCAAGGCGCTTTGCACTAGTCCAGCTTGGGCTAACTGGTTCAGATAATTTGCAAAGAAGGATCTCTCTGCATCATCACTCATCCCATCAAAACCCACATCCTGGTTTTCCCGTGCGCCAGCATTATTGCTAAAGGCGGCTACAGGGTTAGCGCCAAGTGGCGTAAAGGCCCAGGCAGTAGTATCCAGATTAGCTGATACCCCCCCTCCTTCTGGTAAGGCATTCTCCCTACTCAGGGCGCCATCAGGAAGTACATCCTCACTAATCAATCCCATATTTATGTAGAAGTCTCCCCCTTCATGTGTAGGGTTATCCAGGAAAGGGTCCATCATCCAGAATTCCAGGAACTCTACATTAGTCGCCTCAAAGTCATTGTTGATGTCTATCTCCCGCATGATACCCCCCCAGTTTTCTTCTGGGAAAGAGAAAGTCCCTCCTGGCCCTACCCTACTGGCATTAGCCTGGTAGTTATAAGGGCCCCTGATAGCAGGCTGATATCTTAAGTCAAAGGTAAACTGGATATTGGTTCCGAAAGCCCTTCTGGCTGTGGGGAACAATTCATTAGGGTCTATTCTTCTGGTATAGTTATTCAGAAGATCATCTTCATCTGTCTCTATAAGTCCCTGGTAGAATCCTTGGTCTATTTGGTACCAGTTAAGCTTGGCTCTGGTGTATCCTAGCGCTAGAGTATCATTGGCATTAGGAAGTCCATTGATCGTTCTTAATACGTCATTATCCTCTCCCTGAGGAACGGAGGCCAGTCCCCATCTTTGAAAGCCTTGCAAACTGAAGGGTGTTTTAGCTGCCTCAAAGTCATCCAGGAATACAATCCCTCTGTCTTCTTCTGACTGAACCACCTTAGGTTGACCAGGAATGAACTGAGCAAATTCTCCCGCCATATTAATGCTTGAGGTCTCCTTGGTACTAATCAGCGGGAGTTTATCCACTAATTTGGTGATCAGATCTGATTCCTTTCTCAGGCCTGCATCCAGCCCCCAAAGGGTATTGTTGATAGGTTCATCACCCAAGGTTGTCTTTTGGTTAAAGGGCTGCTCACGGAGGTTCAGGATGGTAGCCCCTAAGGTGAAGTCATCACTTTTGCTGAACTCTGCCCTTGCACCTAGAAGGGTCTTAGTCTGGATATTATAGAGAGAAGAGCTCTCATAATTTACCTGTATGTCCTGGTTGGTATTTTGGAGAGCGGGATTGAGGATTCTTACCTTTCCGCCAAACTCATCTACCTCATAATCTACCCCTCGAGTCAGCGTACGTCCGCCTGCGGTGACGGTCACACTCTCTTTGTTGATGTTAAAAGCATTTAGGGGAATTTCCCGCACACCCCCTCCCCCGTTACCACCGCCAGCACTGGAAGTAGACTGGTAGTATCCTTCCATGGTAAAGCGGTTTAGGTGAGGGAAATTTTGGGCTGCACCTATGGGTGTATCATCATAGAGCGCTTGAAATACATAGTTGGCAGAGTCATTCTCATTCCCTAATCTTCTGGCCAAATGGCCGCCAAAGGGTTCCAGTACAGGGAAGATCAGTAAGCCCTTATCCGAAACCATGGTGATACCTTCCACAAAGTCAAAGCGGAAGTCAGCCCCCGGCGCGGTATGGTTAGTAAGCTTATCCACGTTCATTACCTGGATAAGTGGCT
>JBCDBC010000172.1:0-8050 GCA_039184535.1 Bacteroidota bacterium
CCATTTTTTTGCCTTTCTACATACCAAATGTCTATGTCCTCATTTTTCTCCGTTCCAGAAACAGGGTGATTAGAGATAAAATAAAGCCTCTGCTCATCTGGGTCTAGTATGGGGTCATTATAGCCATATACTTTGTGCTTGAGAATAACTACTGGCTCAGACCATTCTCCATTCTGTAGTTGAGAATAGTAGATTTCATTTCTTCCATCAAAGTCTACAGCAAAGAAAAACTCCTTTCCATCTTTAGAGAAGGTGGAACCAAATTCATTACGATCTTCCATGGATATCAGCCCTGTACCAAATACTTCCGGGCTATTACCAGGAGTTTTCAATCCAAAGTAAAGGTTGGCTTTATCTGTTTGGCCTAGAGATTGGAAGCCACAAGCCAGTATCAGTATGGGTAAAAGGAGGTTTTTCAGCTTTATCATTGAGGTATTTTTGGAGTAAGGACAAACAAAAAAAGCCTGAATTGCTTCAGGCTTTGATATTCGTTTGGGGTCAGTTTATTTTTCATCTCCTTCTACGGCATCCTCAGCAGCATCAGCTACTTCATCTGCTTTGTCAGATACCTTATCTGCTGCATTCTTTATAGCTCCCGCAGCCGCGTCCTTAGCCTCAGCAGCTTTGTCAGACACCTTATCTGCAGCATCTTTTATAGCTCCTGCAGCCGCATCCTTAGCTTCTCCTGCCTTCTTAGCCGCCGTATCCATCATTTCACTCCCTTTTTCCATGGCTGCTTTACCAGCCTCTTTTGCTTCTTCTGCCTTATCCTGAACTTTCTCAGCTACGTCTTTAGCTACTTCTGTGGTTTTCTCTACTGCTGCATCAATAGTAGACTCAGCTTTACTGGCCACATCACCTGCTACTTTGGTAGCTTCTTCAATAAACTCATTTCCTTTCTCCATTGCGATCTGACCTACTTCCTTGGCTTTCTCGAAAAACTCAGCTCCTTCTTCCTTGATTTCGGAAAGTAAACCTTCAGAGTTTTTCATGGCCTCTCCTGCAGCTTCCTGGGCCTTTTCAGCCAGTTTCCCAGCTTCTGTTGAGGCTTTTTCTACTGTTTCTTCTGCCACTTCTGCAGCTTTCCCGAAGAACTTTTTCACGTTGTCAAGTATTCCCATGGGTTGTGATTGTTAAATAGGTGGAGTTACTATCTGTATAATGATTGAGTTTTGAATGATTGAATGTTAAATCTAGAAAATGGATTTACACATAAATCATTTCCAATAAATGAAATAAATATATAGTTAGTGTTACGAAATATGCACCTTACGGTTATCATCTCACCTCCACTTCATCTATGAATAACCAAGCTGCTTTTCCTGCCCCTCCGTGCCAATCAGGTACTGGTGCATTTTTCGCAAGCACTTTCACATAGCGAGCTTCCTTAGGGTCTTCCAGACTGGTTTCTACCTTGTAGATGCTCACCATATTTTCTTCATCCTCCCTTAAGACAGGATCTGAGGCCAAAGTCACTTGCTCAAACTCTTCTCCATCCTGAGACAGGTGAAAGGAGACCTCCTGAGGCTGAAAAATCCACGCATAAGTGGTTTGAAGAAAGTTAGTAGCTATTTCCTTGATTTGGGTATTCTCCCCCAAGTCAATGACTATCTCTGCGTCTTCCCCAAGGTACCCATACCAGAGATCATTGAAATACATGCTTCCCCTTACTCCATCTGTCAGGACGGAAGGCCCAGCAAAATATTTTTCATCTGGCTTAGTGATCAAATTAGGGACAATACCGGTAGCCTTACTTACCACATAGGGAAAGGCTTTGGTTTTCCCTGCTGGTTCTCCATTCAGAAGAGCTACCGCCTGTATAGTAGCATTCTCTGTTAAAGAAATAGGTCCTGTATAAGCAGTGCCATTCTCCACAGGATCACTCCCATCAGTAGTATACTGAATAGTGGTTTTATCACTCATGGTCTTAAGCTGAACATCTAATGCCTGTGCAGATTCTCCTGGAGAGCTACTCGCCTTTACATTGAAGAAGTGCTTGGCAGTGTTCACACCCATATTAGAAAGCCGCTCTAAATGAGGACCGATACGTTTGCTGAATCCATCGAAGTCTCTTTTTTCTTTAGGAGACCAAGCTACTTCCGCTAAAGCTGATGCTCTTGGGAACACCATATACTCTGCTTTTTCTCCTGTAGGGATATATTCTGTCCACAGATTTCCCTGTGTACCCAAAATGTGTTTGGCTTCTTCTGGAGAAAGCTCCGCCGGAGTAGGCTCCAGGCTATATACCTTCTCTATGGGAAGATTTCCGCCTATGGCTAGCGGTTCATCCTCGGGATCTGCCTGGTAGTAATCAAAGTAAACATGAGAAGTAGGTGTCATGATGACATCATGGCCCTGCTTAGCAGCTTCTATGCCTCCTTCCATTCCCCTCCATGACATGACCGTAGCATTAGGGGCTAGTCCACCTTCCAGAATCTCATCCCATCCTATAATAGATCTGCCATGGCTATTCAGGAATTTCTCCATTCTCTGGATAAAGTAAGACTGTAGCTCATGCTCATCTTTTAATCCTTCCCGCTTAATCACTTCCTGAGCCACGGCACTTTCTTCCCACTGTACTTTTGGGGCTTCATCTCCCCCTATGTGAATGTATTTGGAAGGAAAAATATCCATTACTTCCAAGAGGACATTCTCAAGAAAGGCAAAGGTTTCTTCCTTTGGGCAGTAGATGTCCTCATGTATACCCCAAACCTTTTTCACTTCATAAGGACCGTCCTTACAGCCTAGCTCAGGATAAGCTGCTAATACAGCTGCAGAATGCCCCGGCATCTCTATTTCCGGGACTACGGTTATGTGTCTTTCTGCTGCGTAAGCTACCACCTCTCGCATTTCTTCTTGCGTATAGTATCCTCCATATCTCTCCCCGGTAAATTTCCATGGCTGATCACTGTAATGCCCTATGAGCGTCTCATCTCTAAAGGCAGCCACTTCCATGAGCTTGGGATATTTTTTTATTTCTACTCGCCATCCCTGGTCTTCTGTCAGGTGCCAATGGAAGCGGTTCATTTTATGTATGGCAAGGAGATCAATGTACTTCTTCACAAATTCTACCGGGAAAAAGTGCCTTCCTACATCAAGCATCATCCCTCTATAGACATATCTGGGCTCGTCCTCTATTTTGACGGCAGGAACACTTAAGGAAGAAATGCCTCCTGCTTCAAAGGCGGGGGGAAATAACTGTCTCAGACTCTGTATGGCGTAGAAAAAGCCAGCAGCACCCTTGGCAGAAATATTAATTTGTGAGCTGCTCACATCCAGGGTATAAGCTTCATCTGATTCCAGGCCATCATTCAGACCAAAGTGTATTTTCCCATCTCCGGCACTTCCTCCTTTCTCTACTGCCAGGGCCATAGAGGTTTGTCCCTGGATCAAGCCAGATAACATATCTGCTGTAGGTAGGGCATCCATGGCTTCGTCAGCTACGCTGATAACTGTACTCTCCCCTATAGAGAATTCTCCTTTCTGAGGGGTCATGGAAGCAGGTAATGGAACGATGGCATACTTCTCATCCGGAGAAGATCCGCCTGAGGCTGGGGGCTGACAGGAATGGAAACCTAGTGTGATGGAAATCATTAGTAAATAAAAAGAGAGCTTTTTCATGCTTGTATTGAGTTGTAGTAGTTTCTGGTGAATTGTTTATTCTCGAGTCTTCAGATTGAATATACTGATTAAAACTGTCTTGACGGCCTTAGAGGAAGTTTCTCTACCATATACTATGCGGTTTCCAGTGTTGAGTCTGCCTTGTCCCAGTTTTTATCTTTTACATAGAAGTATACAAGGGAGGCAGTCGTAAATAGCGTCCCCACCCCTGCCATCACATAAGCCGATATTTCAAAAAAGGATAACCAGCTTAGCTCTGCCTGCCCAAAGTTTTTATAGAAAAGGACAGTGATTGCTCCGAGATACCCAAAAGAGTCTGCCAGGTAAATGAGGAAGCCTACATTACTTACATATTTGAAGGCCGCTATCATCCGCTCAAAGAAGACACTATTATATAAGACGTAGCCCAGGTAAAGTCCCATACCTACCAGTATCATCCATAGTGGTGCCCCAATCCAGCCTTGCTGGAAGGTAAAGGTACTTACAGCTACCATGACAAAGCCTACCAAAATGATGATGTGATTAATCATGAGGGCTTTCATATTATCTTTAATGAGAACCGTAAGCCCTATCACCAACAATACGCCTAGAGAAACAGGAACTTCTGTGGCGGTAAAAATAGCGGGAGAATCTCCATAGCCTAGGCTTTCCCATATCTCTGCAGCAAAATTATCACGGAAATCTCTGAAGGCTGTAAGAAGTACATATACCGTAATTAGAAGGAAGAGGCCCATCCCAAATTCCTTCACAAATGCTAAGCGGTCAGCCCTATTCATGGGAAGTCTTTTAGTACGAGATATCTCATCCTCTTTAGTTGGAGGAGGTATCTGACTTAGTAAGCTTACACATATTACCAAGGGTATGGCAAAAATCATGGCCGTTACAAAAGGCATCCAGAACTCACTCACACCCCATGATAGCATCACATACTTCCCAACTGACTTTACCACCCCCGAAGAGACGATAAAGCTGACGCAGAGACCTGCCCCCAATATCTCTGTATTCTTTCTACCCTCCAAGTAGCTAAACACCAGCCCCCAAATCATACCCAAAGGAAACCCATTTAATAGCATCCAAATGATATTATAGGGTGCAGGAGTAATAGCAAACAGTATCAAAGCTCCTCCTGCTGTCCCAGCTAAGGTCAGCATCCAAAAGACTCTCCTGCCGGGCGTCATTTCTGAAATCACCTTGACCCCAATAATCTTGGAGAGCATATACCCTATCACCTGAGTGGTGACCAGCCAGATCTTATAATCCACTGAAAGAAAGGACATGTTCTCATAGGTGGCCACGGTAAAGGGCTTCCGAAAGGCATACATGCAGAAATAAGTACCGAAAGCTGCGAAAACAGAAAAGAGGGTAAACCAAAGTGGGGAGGCTTTTTCTAGCCTGGCTTTCAAATTTGCCATAGTCAAGGTTAAGTGTATTGGGGAATCATTTGCCCCTTAAACTAACAAACTTTTCCGTTTGAGGGAGAAAGCCTTCTTTGGAATCCAATATTGTTAATGGTAAAATGATGCTCTAGGCGTTCACTATGCCATGAAGCCGAATACTTGAGAATGAATAATATACCTTTGAACAATTGTGAAATATACTATGCCTAATCAAGTCAGACATACTGAGATAGCCATTGTAGGAGGAGGAATCATAGGCCTTACCCTCGCATATATGGCCACCCAGAAAGGGTTGAAAGTTACAGTATTTGAACGGAACTCATACTCCGTAGGAGCTTCTATCAGGAATTTTGGAATGGTATGGCCCATAGGGCAAGCTCCAGGTAAGGGACTGAATAGGGCTTTAAGAAGTAGAGAGCATTGGCGGAAAGCTTCTGGTACTTGTGGATTCTGGAGAATAGAGAATGGTTCCCTCCACCTGGCCTATGCTTCTGATGAATGGCAAATTATGCAGGAATTCTATGAAGGCTCCTATGAAAATGGCTTTCAGTGCAGCTTACTGTCTCCTGATGAAGTAGCTAGTACGTATCAGGGTATCAATTCTCAAGGACTCATAGGTGCACTCAGAAGTGAGACTGAAATCATAGTAGATCCCAGAGAAGTGCCAGTCAAACTGGCAGCATGGTTACAAATCCAGGCTAATACCCAGCTCTTGTTTAATCAGGCAGTACAGGAAATGGAAGATGGCCGTCTGCTAAGTAATGGGCAGGAATGGACATTTGAGCAAGCGTTTATTTGCTGCGGTTCTGACCTGGAAACGCTCTATCCGGAGGTATTTCGAGATTCTCCTCTCATCAAAAGTAAGCTTCAGATGCTCAGGACACATCCTCAACCTAATGGATGGCGAGTAGGGGCTTCTTTGTGTGCAGGACTTACCCTGGCACATTATGCCTCCTTCGCGAACTGCCCTACCCTACCCGCCTATAAGAAGCGTATTCAAGCAGAAAGTCCTCACTTCTTTGACTGGGGCATACATGTGATGGTTTCTCAAAACGGAAAGGGAGAACTGGTCTTGGGAGATTCTCATGAATATGGCCAGAGTTTCGATCCTTTTATTAGGGAGGATATAAATGCGTATATTCTCGAATACCTCAAAACATTCTTCCAGGGTGCAGATATGAGAATCATGGAAAGATGGTATGGGGTGTATGCCAAAAATCCGAAGGATATAGACTTCATCCGACAAGTATCCCCCAAGAACCTACTGGTTACCGGGGTAGGAGGTGCAGGCATGACTCACTCTTTCGGCTTGGCAGAAGAACTCATTAATGAGCTATAAAAAAACTCCACTACTTTTGGGTAGCGGAGCTATATATGTTCTGAAAAATAGTTAGTCTTATTAGAAAGCGTTTACACGCGTCTTTCTTCCGAATACTGTCAGGAAAATGATCTTGACATCTAACCAGAAACTCCAGTTTTCAATGTACCAAAGGTCATGCTTGATACGCTGGGTTTTCTGCTCCTCAGTTACTGTAGGGCCTCTCCATCCATTTACCTGAGCCCATCCAGTCAATCCTGGCTTCACATAGTGGCGGATCATGTAACGATTAACTACTTTAGAAAGCTCATCATTCAGATTTACTCTGTGAGGTCTAGGTCCTACTACACTCATATCTCCTTTCAGGACATTGATAAACTGTGGTAGCTCATCTATGTCGTACTTCCTCATGATCTTACCTATGCGGGTAATCCTAGGATCATCCTTAACAGTAGACTTGGTTCCTGCTCCAGCAGTATTATCTACATACATGGATCTGAATTTGAAACACACAAAGTCATTTCCCTTCAATCCTTTTCTGATAGGTTTGTAGAAAATAGGGCCTTTGCTATCCAGCTTAATCAAAATAGCTATGGTGAGTAAGATGGGAGATAGTAAGATAAGAACCGTCAGTGCAAACAGCATATCGAACACTTTCTTCAGGAGGAAATTAGAGAAGTCATCCAACGCAATACTCCTGGTTTCGATTATAGGAAGTGTATTGATATTATACGCTCTGTATCCTTTATCAAACACCTTCAGAAAATCCGGAACCAGGTTTACTCTAACTCCTTTGTCGTCAGCTGTCTTAATAGCTGTTTTAATTTTTCCTTCCTGGGACATGGGCAGAGTGATGATGATCTCATCCACATAATTCTCTTCCAATACCTTAGGTAGGTCATCTACCTTCCCAATTACGTTTACACCATTTTTACCTACTTTTTGGTCATCCAGAAATCCTATCACATTGTACCCTAAATGGCTATTCTTCTTGGTGAAGTCTAAGAGTTGTTTTCCGTTTTTCTCAGCTCCAAGGATAAGTAGTCTTGATCCAAAACTCTGGCCTTTTCCAGCTTTCACTAATCTGTTAGCGATCCCAAATACCAAAAAGTCTAATGCGAAAAACATCAGCATGGTACCAAAAATCATGGTTCTGGAGTAATTATCCTGCTCTACCAACAGAACGAGTGGGGAGGATACCCCAAGGAATAATAGCAAGCTTGAAAACTGATCCTTTATTCGCTTGATGGTGTTTAAGCGCATGTATCTATCCTGTGATCCGTTGATAAATACTACAGCTACCCAACTCAAATTATAAATGAGAAGGAGTAAAGAATAACCGTCTCTAAAGAACGTGTCATACTTTATTTTAGAAACTGCAAAAAAGGATAAGTTGATCAAGAGAAGCTCTACAAGTATGTAGAAAAAAATGATCCGTTGTTTTTTAACCTTCATTGGTTTGGGACGATCTAACTAATGAATACAATTCAATTTTCCAGGACAATAGCTACTCCAAAAACATTACTCAAAAAACATTCCTAAATCATTGATAAATATTTATTCACAAATTTCTCCTTGAGAATTTTTACAAATCTATCAATATCAAAATTTAAATCTTTCCTGGAATTAATAAATGACTAAATGAAGTCTTTCAATACAGTTCTAAAGTACGAGGAAATAATGCCGTGTTTGTGGAAACCTGATTGAGTGGTAA
>JBCDBC010000173.1:0-8037 GCA_039184535.1 Bacteroidota bacterium
CCTCAATTCCTCCATCCCCACCAAAACTATTCATCATATTGGAGCTCATATTCTCAAGAATAAATTCTTTGTCCTTTCTTTTTATTGCTTGTTCCAGAGCTTCCAGGAACTGCTTAAGTTCTGGATCAGAAATTTCCTGGGATGGCGGCGTAAATTTAGGCTGGCCAATCAAAAATGAGAAGGAAAGTGCGAATGATAAACAGAATATAAGCCTTAGAGATGGTTGAAAAGACATCATTTTATAAGACATAAGTATTTATGCTAATATAATCCCCGCACTCTATTTAAATCTTTACGGATTGAACCAGTATGTCAGCTTCACCACCAGGGCTCTGGATTTAGGCCTATTGAAGTCTATGAATCTGTCATCTATGCCCGCGAAGTAGTTATCAGTATACACAATGAATAGGTCAGAGACTGGGCTATACCGCCATTGAAAGCGGGTATTGATGTTCATGTTTTCGATCTGACTATTGTACTGGATGAAGGTAGTCCAGAAGATATTCTTAGTGAAGGTCAAGTCTATCCTGGGACCTATTAGGTACAGGTCGGCATCATTGTAAGGCTCTGGTAAGCGAATTCTGTTGTACTCAAAGTTAAGTGCGGTGATGGCGTAAGGAAGAAATCTGTAAGAAAGGGTACCCTCCAAGTTGATACGGGTTCCGTTGAAGTACTCACCAGAACGAGTACTAAGCTCATAAAAGAAAGGCTTACGCTGGTCAGAACTAAAATTCCCAATGAACTGATAGGCAGGGTAGTCCGTATCAGCGGGGAGTTCTAGCCCACCAGTTCCACTAGGATCAAAGGGTTCAAACAGATAGGTATACTGTTTCCTGAGTCTCATACTGAAACGAGCGGTATTTCTGAAATTGATCCTGTACAGAATGTTCATATCCCAATCCGTCCAGCCAAACTCATTGTCATGAAGAAAGTCAAAGTCAAAACCGGGTGCGTGAGATTGAACAGCCCCTCCAGCTGGATAGAAATTATAATAAGTAGTTTGACGGAATTGGTTAAATCCAGCCCTTCTTACGAAGCCAACTTCTGGATCATAGTTATTTCCCAGAGACCTATAGTCCGCCCTGCTTTCCCACCTGTATGTCCTGTGATTTGCTGCTATCCCGAGGGAGTAATCATTATTATCGTTCGCTCCGCTGAATGAATGGTGATAATAGGCCTTCCCACTCCATTTGTTATCTGGAGTTGCTAGGTTTAAATCAGCCCCTACAGCCAGATTTCCGTCCGTAGGAGAGATATTTATCCCATCTCTTAGTATCAGGGAATCTCTTCCTTCTGAATCTTGTCCAAGGGAATCCACTATTTGAAAGGGCACTTTGCTGACCAAAAATCCTGCAATATTAGATCTTGGCCCTATTCTGTGCTGGACTGTAGCTACTGTGTAATTGATGGTAGGTAAGGCAAAGGAATTATCCTCCGCTGCCTGAACGGACATAAAGCCTACTCGCCATTTATTATTCAAGTTCCCACTAAGCCTTGCCCCAAAGTAAAGGGGATTCTGGACATTGGTTCCGGTAGAGGTATCTCGCGCTACGCCTATTCTCCTTGAGAAAAAAGGTCTTGCGCCGCTGGATCCAAAGGAAGAAAAGAGATCTGCATTTTCCAGAAAGAACTGCCGCTGTTCCGGGAAGAAGATCTCAAAGCGGTCCAGATTAGTTACTTGCTGGTCCGTTTCTACCTGAGAAAAATCAGGGTTGATGGTCAGGTCCAGGTTCAAAGCAGAGGTAAGGCCTATTTTCGCATCTCCACCTATGGCAAATTTATTATCAGTGGGCCAAACCACTCCATTTTCATCTGGTTCAAAGTTTTTAGCCGTAGTATAGGCCATATAAGGTATAAGAGAAATGTTGCTTCCGGGATTTTTAATAGGTTCTTCCCACCCGACCTCCTTGCTAAAGGCCAGGTTAATGATTGACAAGTTTCTGGGAATAGGTGCCCAGCTAGATCTTTCTCCGTACTCACTATCAATACGATAAAAATTGATATACCAGGAGTCCATGTTCTCCTTATACCTGAGGGTTTTAAAGGGGATAGCCATTTCTGCTATCCAATAATCATCATACATTTTGGCATCAGCGTACCATTTATTGTCCCAGGTCAGGGAAAAGGCCCTTGAGCCGCTATTACTCCCTCTACTGAAATTACCTCCTTCTGAGATTAAGCCTTCTCGCTGAGCACCAAAAGGATTTACCCCAAAGAGAAAAGCATTGGTTCTGTCTTTGTAAGTGTCAAGGACTACCGTAAATCCATCGAAAGCTTCTCCTCTGAAATCCCTTCTGAGAGAAGGAACTACATATTTTCTAGGCCCCAGATTATGCATAACTGCTATGACATAGAGGTTATTATCATCATAGGCCATTCTCACCTCTGTCTGTGCAATTGCTAAAGAACTGTCGTAGGGGAAGTACTGATTAAATTTATCTGCCACATCCATCTCAGCCCAAACAGCTTCATCCATCACTCCATCTATGGTAATGGGAACATCTATCCGTTTGATTTGGACATTTTGCCCAAAGGCAGATAGACCAAAAGAAATACATACCAGAAATTGGAGAATGTAGTTGGTTAGTTTCATAAGGAGTCTCTCAAATTTGCGCAAACAACGGGAAACATTCTGAAAATTATTTGAAGTAGTCCTCTTTTGTTCACAAAAATTGAGCTTTTATTCCTATTAAGGGCTCCAAAAGGGCTCATAAGCAGGCACAAACTCTATAGGCACCTCTGAAACAAAGCTTTTTAGCCATTCTGCACAGTATTCCATACCTGCCTCTTCCGAATGTGCGTGCCCAAGTAGGATCATGGATTTATTCATGCCTGCGCTGATGGCATCACGAACATACTCTACCGTTTCCCATTCTAATGATTCTCCCGCAACTAATACGTCTATCTCTTCCAGTCTGAGCATCTTTATCTGTGCCATGGATCCGGGAGACCCTACCTTGAGACCTGCTACGCCTACCTTCATGTCTGGAGGCCCAATTACCCGGATACTTTTCGCTTGAAAGATCTCTTTTAAGTCGGAGGCCAGTTGGGAAAGAGTGGTTTCCGGAAGTTCATAAATGTAGTTCTCTCCTTTTCGGTAATCTGTCCATCCTAGTATTTCTTCCATCCCTTTGTAAATCCCATCGGGGTCAGTCCTATGCCAGTGATCATGGAAGCGCCAAATGATCATGTCGTTCTCCTCAATGAACTTTTGTTTAGCTTTTAAGACTGGATCATGCTCTCCAAACTGCTCTATTTTGTCCAGATGGTTATAGAAGGTAGGTTCATGGGTAATGACCATATTACAGCCCTTGGCTTTAGCTCGTTTGAGAACATCCAGATTTGACAAAAAGGTGGTGGCTATGCCCGTAACGACAGATTCCTCTGATCCTGACTTGAAGGTATCTACTGTTTGGTCCGCCCACTCAGTAGTAACCGCCTGTTTTATTCTATCGACGACCTCACCTGCGGTTAACACTTCATCCTGAGCAGATAATGGAAAGGCAGAGAGAATACATGAAAATAGTAGTAGCAGTAGTCCTTTTGTATTTTCTATCATGAATCTGTGCTTACATTAATTTCTCTTTGAAGAAGGTGATGGTTCTATCCCAGGCCAGTTCCGCAGCTTCTTTGTCATATCTGGGGGTAGTATCATTATGGAAGCCATGATTAGCGGCCGGATACATATGCATAGTGAATTCTTTCCCATGTTTCTTCAAGGCTTCTTCATAGGCTGGCCAGCCTGCATTTACCCTTTTGTCTAGTTCTCCATACTGGATGAGGAGAGGTGCCTGAATTTGAGCTGTCTCTTCTTCAGAGGGTTGACGACCATAGAAGGGTACAGCGGCGCCTAAGTCTGGTAACCTAACGGCCATCATATTGGAAATCCATCCACCAAAACAGAAACCTACTACCCCTATTTTTCCGCTACAGTTGGGATGCGCCTTCAGGTATTCGAAGGCAGCTATGAAGTCTTCCAGCATTTCATTCCTGTCTCTTTGCCGTTGCATAGTCCTACCTTCATCATCCGTTCCTGGATATCCGCCTAAGGGAGTGAGGGCATCTGGAGAAAGAGAAATAAAACCTGCTATGGCAGCCCTCCTTCCCACATCTGCTATGTAGGGATTTAACCCTCTGTTTTCATGCACCACCACTATTCCGGGTAGCTTCCCCTCTGTGTCTGCAGGTATGGCTAATTGCCCTTTGATGGTACCTCCCCCTTTTGGGGAATCGTATTCTATGGTTTCTACCGTGAGTCTGGGGTCATCCTGTGCTACCTGAATTTTTTGGTAGTCAGGCATGATAAAACTCATGAGAGAAGAAACGGTTAGCCCGCCTACTGCATAAGCAGAAAGCCTTTTGGTGAATTCACGTCTGTCAATTTTGTTGTGGGCGTAGTCATCATACAGGTCAAAAACTTCCTGTTTAATATCTTCTTTGCGGAGGTTGGACATGTTATTTGGGTTATGGGTTGTTTAATGAATCTATTTTATGGATATACCTAAAATTAGGCATTTACATTTCTTTCCCCTTGTAGTGATATGAGAAATTGTATATTTCGCCCCTTAAATCAGCACTTACTCTTAATATTTCTAGTATAGATGAGCGAAAAACAAAAGGCTACCAGAAAGGCTATGAGAGTATGGCACCGTTATTTGGGATTCTTTCTGGTAGGCATTATGGCCATGTATGCCCTAAGTGGAATTGTGCTGATCTTCAGATCTACCGACTATTTTAAAAGGGACTATCACTATGAAGAAGTTGTAGCTACAGGCTTAGCGGAAAAAGAGTTGGGAGAGGCCCTAAAAATCAGGCGACTGAAGGTAGAAAAAGAGGAGGGAGATATACTTCATTTTAAGCAAGGGACATATAATAAAGCCACTGGAGAAGCCAGCTATACACTTAAGAAATATCCACTCATCCTCGATAAGATGAATCGTTTGCATAAAGCCACCACTAATTCCCCTCTGTTTTGGCTCAACATCTTTTTCGGGCTGGCACTATTTTTCTTCGTAGTCTCCTCCTTTTGGATGTTCAAACCTTCCACCACCATTTTTAGAAAAGGGATATATTGGACTTTGGCGGGAATTGTGCTGACACTGATTATGCTGTTTGTATAGAATCCCCTCTTCAAATAAATCAGCCACGAATACTCGAATCTGCACGAAGTTTCATTCGTGGACATTCGAATATTCGTGGCTAAAAATAAAGGTACCTACTTTTTCACTACCTCCTCATATCTATTAATCCAATCCTGTGGGGTCATCTTAGAGACGAGTTCTCCGATGAGTTCATAGGGAATATCATCCATCTTCTTAAAGCGGATACAGCTTTTCCCCATATCCAGTTTTCTCTTACTGTGCTTAGGATATTCTTCCTGAAACCAATTTAGTAACTCTTCACTGGTATAAATACCTGAGTGATACAGGGCTACATATGCTTTTTGTGAAGCTAGATTGATGAAGGGGAGAGGTAGCTTGGGATCACAATGGTAGCCATCTGGGTAGAGAGAATGAGGAACCACATATCCTATCATCTTATAGTTGATGCATTCCTCAAATCCATTAGGGATGTTCTCCTGAATCACCTGTCTGATCTTGCTGACTACCTCCTGTCTTTCTTCGGGAAGTTTGGAGATGTATTCGTCTACAGTGGCTGCGTCTATGGTCATATCAGTCTGAAAGTTTGGTTGCTATGATGACTCCGGTGGACCAGTTCATCTTAGTGATGGTTAGATCATTTCTTCCTTCAAGATACGCAATTAATTGCTTCACTTTTTCATCATGACCTTCCGGCCAGTTAGGCTGAGGGGCCATGTCATCTATTACATAGAAACCACCCGTTTTTACCATGCTAAGCACCTCGTCCAGCTCACTGTATTTTCCGGGCCAGGCATCCGCAAAAATGAGGTCGAACTGATCAGTTAGGTGGTTTTGAATCCACTGGCTTCCATCCTCACAGATGATTTCCAATCGATTATCCTCTCCAAAGTACTCCTCTGCTATGGCGGAAAGCGCTGGATCATTGTCTATGGTAATAAGAGAAGAACCAGCATCCATGCCATCTACCATCCAGCAAAGGGAAAGACCTACACCCGTTCCTAGCTCTAAAAAGCTACCTCCGGGTCTGGAAGCTATGAGGCTTCGCAACAGTGAGCCCGCCAATCTATCAGAGGGCATGGTAAAACCAATTTCTTTGCACTTTGCTTCTACAGAAGGAAGTAAGGCTGGGAGATTTACAAAGGGTTGATCATTCATTTCTCAAAAAAAACTTAATGGAAGAAGGTCCCTGAGATGCCTCAAAGACCTTCTAAAGTATTGTCTAACTAACTTGTTTGAGAGAAAGACTACTTTTCTGCCATAGCGTTGTCTAGTATGCCTTTAAATGTGTACCAGTAAGTATGATCAGCAGGGAATACCTGTGAGAAAGTAATGATAATGGTATTATTTGATGGGTTGACAAAGAATGCAGTTGAAGCAGCACCTGACCAGTGATATTCTCCTGTTTCCTTATCTACATGTCCGGACAGGCCGTAATCATATTTGGGGTGATACATCACTCCTTCGGGAAGGTTATTGCTCATGATGGTTTTTACAGAGGATTCTTCGAGGACCCGAATTCCGTCCAGTTGACCACCATTCAGTAGCATAGTGCAAAATCTGGCATAATCATCCAAGGTAGAGACGAGCCCTGATCCACCGTAAGAGATAGAAGGAGGAGATAGGTATGCGTTAGGACGTTGGATACTCATATTTTGAAGTTTTCCCTCTTTGTCCGGGAAATAGACTTCAGCAAATCTATCCACCTTTTCTTCTGGTACATAGAAACCTGAGTCTTCCATTTTCAATGGGTTCAGGATATTCTCTTCAAAGTAAACATCCAGCGATTTTCCTGATATAATCTCCACTATGTAGCCAGCTACATCCGTAGATAAGCCGTACTCCCATTTAGTCCCAGGCTGATTCTTTAGGGGCATGGTAGCCAGAATATCTACCTTCTCTTTAATGGTCCCAGTCAAATAAGTTTCAATGGTCAAGCCCCCTGCTCTATAAACAGAATCCACATAATGATTAGGGTCCCATCCATACACAAGACCAGAGGTATGTGTAAGAAGATTTCTAACTGTCATAGGAGAAGCTTGGGCTTCCATAGATACCTTTCCGTCTTTCTCTGTGTAAACTTTCGTATTAGCAAAGGCAGGAATAAAGTCAGAAACCTTATCATCCAGGCTTAGCTTTCCTTCTTCAACTAACTGCATGATGGCCACAGCCTTTACAGGTTTTGTCATGGAGTATATCCTGACGATGGTAGAGCGGTCCATCTTTTCCTTATTCTCCATATCTGCATGACCAAAGAGGTTCTGCTGAACTTCTTTTCCATCCTGGATGATGAGGGTAGAAATACCAGGATACTTGCCAGCATCAATGAAGCCCTGCATTTCTGCAGCACCTACTTCCTGAAGGGCAGGCTTCTCTGCGGTAGCTGTTTGGGCATGAACCGTAAATAGAAATGATATAAGAAAGATACACGTGAGGGCCAGCCTCTTAGGGGTTTGTAATGTCATAGTAGTAGTTTGTTTCCTGTTAAGTTAGCAGAAAAGCTTCAAACTTGGTAAAAAAAATGCCACCCTGAATCAGGGTGGCAGTAGGTGTCAAATTACTTTAGGGCGTTTATTCTTTCACAAATTTGGTTATCACTTTCTGACCATCTTCGGCAGTTAGCTGAATGAAGTATAA
Organism: Bacteroidota bacterium; assembly: GCA_039184535.1. Lineage (GTDB taxonomy): Bacteria > Bacteroidota > Bacteroidia > J057 > J057 > JBCBKZ01. The sequence goes on from JBCDBC010000173.1 coordinate 7,737, forward strand.
TCCTGCAGCTACCGTAGATACATCTAACTCTATCTGATTCTGGCTTGATTCCAGCTGAGTCTGATAAAGAGCTTTTCCTGTGTAGTCCAGTACCGCTACAGATACCTTCCCAATTTCAGAATTGGCTGAAGGATTTGACAGAAGATTTCCAGCAGCAAAAGTGCTAGCATCCCAACTTAGGGTGACCTTATTTTGAGCAGATGGGTTAGGGAAAGCGATTAAGCCACCAGATACACTGGAAGTGCTCGCAGCAGACCTTTGTGTAGAGAATGCAACTTGCGCCACCCCTGATACATCTCCC
>JBCDBC010000174.1:0-8029 GCA_039184535.1 Bacteroidota bacterium
GTGAGAAGTACCTTAAATAGCCTTGAGACTTCAGATGGCTTTAAGATCACAGAGGGAGATGAGGTAAATTCCTTTGGGGATACAGATATAAGCTTTAAGTATGGACTTTACCAGAAGAACAACTGGGCGGTGAGCGCTTCTTTAACCCTAGGACTTCCGTTGGGGAATCCTACCGGTGGAGAAACTGGCGTCCTCCAAACAGGGGATGGTGAATTTAACCAAATGCTGGCCGTAGAGGTCAGTCGGTCCTTTAACAATGGTAATGCCTTCCTATCTGCTCTGGTAGGCGTAAATAATCGTACTGAGGGTTTCTCGGAAGAATTTAGATATGGCCTGGAAGGAGGTGTTAAGGTGAACAAACACTGGCTTATTCTCAAGATCAACGGGATTGAATCCTTCCAAAATGGAGATGCTGATGGAGCCGGAAATAATGGAATCTTCAGTAACAACCTGGAATATTTGGCCATCACGCCTGAATTTAACTTTCAGGTACAGGAAAACTGGGGTGTATCCTTTGCTGTGGGCGGTGCAGCCTTTGCCAGGAGAGTACTTGCGGCACCATCATTTAATGTGGGACTGTTCGCGACTTTATAGAGAATATTTGGTGGGATTTGAAAAATAGCTAGGGGTTTAAACCCCTAGCTAGTATGATTTAAATGAGATCTAGATTCTTTTAAAATCGATAAACCCAGAGCTATTTCATATCCCTATATCCTCACAAACATAGTCTGGTGATATGCCAGAAGCTCTTATAGCTACCTCTGCGTTAGACCTACTTGTATTACCGGAGAATACCAGGGCTGTATCTATTCCAAATTTAATGCCTCCCAAAATGTCTGTGTGGAGTGTATCTCCTACCATGAGGATATTCTGCTTTTTGAGGTCAGGGATGTCCTTCTTAAGTTCTTCGAAGGTGTAGATATACATCTGTACATCTGGCTTTCCAAAACGGATGAACTTTCTCCCTAAAACGGTTTCTACCAAGGTGGCTATCGCTCCTGTAGCGATGGACACATCATTTTTACTGACAGGATACAGGAGGTCAGAATTGGCGATGATGACGGGGATGGAATTATTTCTTAGTAGGTTGACGACCTTGTTGATGTCCTTTTGCCAGTTGTAGCCCTCGTCATCCAGAAAGACTACACATCCTATTTCATCTGCTTGTTCCGCTTGAAACTCACTGACAGAAACCTTCTCTTTTTGGGCACTCATGATGTATTCGGAGGAGTGCTCAGTTCCTAGATATAGGACCTTTCCATTGATGGTTTTGTTTTCCAGAAAGTTGCGGGCCATCATCCCGGAAGTGATGATTCTGTGTGGGAGAATATGGATTCCATTACGGACAAACTTATCCGATAATCTTTCCGGTGGAGATGAGGCGTCGTTAGTAAGTACCCTATATTTCTTTTGATGCTCATGTATGTAATCCAGGGTTTTCTCTGCTCCATCTATGATGCCATCATAGTTTTTGATCACCCCATAGGAGTCAAAGAGGATAATTTCGTATTGGTCTATTAAGGTTCGGAAGTTGGTTAGTTGCATTAGACTTGAGGGGTTTGGCTAAATAAGCTTTCTTTAAGCGAATCCGTTTCAAAGTGCCTGATAGAAGGCAGGTGATATTCTACCACTTCTGCTTTAAGTTTGTTGGCATAATCTTCTCGGAAAAAGAATCTCCCCAACTTTAGTACGTAATTCAGCAGGAAGAACCTATACATCTCAGGGATCATATCTATTTCATAGGTCTTGAGGGGAAATTTCTCATGGTACTTTCTGAGAAACAACAGAAAACGCTCTTCCTTCAATACATCTATGTTATAGGTAAAGACGGTTCTATCCCCTATATCTGAGACTACTCTTGCCATGAAGTAAAAATCTGCCATACGGCTACTCATTCTAAACCAATCATAATCCCAGCGAGCTACCAACTTGAGATTCCTGGAAACAGAAAAATTCCCAATGTTCCAGTCTACGAATACTGGAATTACGGGTATCTCCCTGTTAATGTAGTTCTTATAGAAATAGGAAAATCTACTACAATGCTCTATGATGAGAGCAGTGTGTTCCCCAAAATGATCTCTTCCTGCTCCGGTCCTGCAATATTCTTCCAGTTCCCTTATATCCGTCTTCATGGATTTGGAAGAGGGAGGAAGGCTATGCCGGATGGTGGTACATGCTTGGTGAAAGGCTGCAAATTGGCAAGCCATTTTCTCAATGTGCTCCTCTTTCAGCCTTCTAGGGAGTTGCTTCATTACCTTGATGGGTCGGTAGAAGACTACCCAAACATCTTCTTTCCCCTTCTTGTGTCGATAGACAAAGAGCCTTCCGCCTTTCATGAGAGAGGTAGCCAATACATTATCAAAAGGAGCTTCCAGGTTATTGGAGAGAGTGTTAATGATGGTATGGTCCTCCACAAAGTGTTTGTACTCTCCAAAGTAGCTGAGCTTGGCTATGACAGAAGCGCCATCCTCAAGCTTAATTCTGTAAACGTGATTCGTAGATACTCTTGCACTGATATCAGCTATGCGCTGAATGGGTCTGGAAGGGTCATAGGTTTTCCATGCCGCTTCCACAATTTCATGAAAACTCATAGTCCTTTTCTCTAAACAATCTCAAAGTAGCGCTTCAACTCCCAGTCTGTCACGGCTTGGTTGTACTGGGCCCACTCCTCTTTCCTGCTCATAACAAAATGCCGGGTAAAAGCCTCCCCAAATAGGTGGGGGGCTATGTCAGATTCTTCCATAGCCTTCGTGGCTGATAGTAAGTTATCCGGCAGAGGCGAATTTTTCTCACCTTCATATTCATTTCCCTTCGTAGGGTGGATATTTAAAGGAAGTTTATGCTCTATACCATACAGGCCTGAAGCCAGACAAGCAGCCATGGCCAGGTAAGGATTAGCATCTGCACCTGGGGCTCTAGTTTCCAGTCGGGCGGACTTGGCGGAGGTTCCATTAATCCAGCGTAGGGCGGTAGTCCTGTTCTCCTTCCCCCAACTCACACTGATGGCGGCCCAGCTTCCACTGACATAGCGCTTATAGCTGTTTACCAGTGGAGCATATATAGGCATGAGGAAAGGAAGGCAGTGAAGTTGGCCTGCCAGATAATGCTCAGCCAATGTAGTCATCCCCTCCTCATCCCGGAAGAGATTAGTTTGCTGCTCTAAGTCCCACAGGCTTTGGTGGATATGGCCTCCACAGCCTGGAAGCTCCTGATTCCACTTAGCCATGAAGGAGGCAATCATACCAAAGTGATTGGCGGTTTCCTTGACGGTAGCTTTAAAGAGAGCGGCTCTATCTGCTGCCGCCAGTATATCTGATGGGCTGATAGCAGCCTCGTATACCCCGTCTCCCGTTTCTGTGTGTATGCCTTCTACAGGAATATCAAAAGAGGAAGTTCTGGCAAGCAGTGCATCAGTATATTCTTGGAAGAGAGATTGGCGGTGGAGAGAATAGCCAAACATACCCGGACTAATAGGCTTGGGAGAGGTAAATCCCTTATCGGCCCAGCTTTGAGGACTTTCTGCAAAGTTGAACCACTCGTACTCAGCCCCGAACTTCGCAGTGTAACCCATCTCAGAGGCTTTGGCTATGACTTTCTTGAGTAAGCTTCTGGGACAAGCAGCACTAAGGCCCTCCGTATTTTCTGAAAAGTCTGCTAATAGGAAGGGGCGGTCTTGTTGCCACGGAATACTTCGGAGAGTGATAGGGTCTATTGTGGCTACTTCATCCGGATAGCCTGTGTTAGTTATCCCATCATACAAGCGGTCATTCAAGTCCCAGGCAAAGACTACATTACAAAACCCAAAGCCATTATTGAGAATAGAGATGAGTTTACTTTTGGAGACCATTTTCCCTCTGAGAATACCGTCCAGGTCAATGATGCCTATTCTGGCATAATCAAAAGATTCTTCAGAGAGGTGTGCGAGTAGTTCAGCCTGGGTCATTATACTTCTTAATTGTGCCGGGAGCCTAACCTTTGGGTTAATCCTAAAAGTTATTCACAAAAAAGAAGAATTGCTTGATAATTTTTGCGGAAAAATGAGCTAGCCCTAAAGACGATTAATGATCTCCATGGTTTTCTCATAAATGGGATCTACAAAAAAGAGAAATCCCATACCCATTCCCAGGAATAAGGGTAGAGGTGCATCTACGGTAGCTGTAATGCCAATTCCTATGAAGAGAGATGCCAGGAAAAAAGCCCAACTATATTTTGGCTCTCCTTTTTCATTTTGGTGAAGCCCTCTTCTTTGAGCTCTCCTATATTTTTTTCTGAGCCTCCTTTGTTCTCTTCTACTGAGATCTTCGAAATGGATCATATTGTCCCTCTCTCTGCCTCTTTCCCTTTCCCTTTCTATGACTTCAGGCTCGGAAAGATTTCTGTGGATATCATCAGGATTGAAATTCTTACTTCTAGGCTGATCTTCTACGACTTCGTATTCGTTTATGTCGAATTTGCTATCCTCTTGTCCAGAAATATGCATGACGTGGTATTTGGTGTGCTATTCAGTCTACTGGAAAAGTAAGAAAAAAGTTCTGATAATGAAGAGACCTCTTCCTTACTTTCTCTTCCTAAAAAGACAAATACAGATTAGAAAGGTGGCTTCATTAAACCTTATTCTATTTATGAAGTCAACATCATACCAAGCACGAGAAAGAATATGAACATATATCAAAGAAAGCACCTTTTCTCCAGGGCTGGTTTTGGGGTACGTATGGACCAGTGGGATAAGCTTAAAAACGCCTCTCATACTGAGATCCTTCAGTATCTCTTTAGCAGATCTAATAAAGCGGAGCCCCTCATCATTCTGGAAGAAAGCCCCTTTAAGGGAACGGGAAGGCCAGGTATGCTAAGTAAGGAAGAAAGGCAGCAAATGATGAAAGAAAATCGCCAGCTGCTTAGGGATCTGAACATAGCCTGGGTGAACAGAATGGTTAGGACAGAAGCTCAGCTTAGGGAGAAAATGACCTTCTTCTGGCATGACCACTTTGCCTGCAGGCGTAATGGTCTCATGATTAACCAGCGGCAGAACAATACCCTCAGAAAACATGCATTAGGGAAGTTTGGGGATCTGGTACTAGCCATCGCACAGGATCCTGGCATGCTGTTATTTCTCAATAATCAGCAAAATAAGAAACAGGCTCCCAATGAGAACTTCGCTCGTGAGCTGCTGGAGCTCTTTACATTAGGGAGAGGAAATTATACGGAAGAAGATATAAAAGAAGCGGCCAGAGCCTTTACCGGCTGGTCTACCAACTTCAAGGGAGAATTTGTCTTCCGACCTCGCAGACATGATAATGGAAAGAAGCGCTTCATGGGGAAAATTGGCAATTTTGGGGGAGAAGACATCATTAATATTGTCCTTGAGAATCCTCAGACTGCTACCTACATCACCACTAAGCTATACCGCTTTCTAGTAAACCCTGAGGTAGACAAGGAAGTGGTAGCTAGTTGGGCCAAGAGCTTCTATGAGGCAGAGTACGACATAGCAGGCCTCCTCCAAACCATCTTTACTTCCAATCATTTTTATGAGAAGCAGCATGTGGGTGCCAGAATAAAGTCTCCGGTGGAGTACCTGGTGAGCCTGATGCGACTGTTGGATATGGAGTTTGAGAATCCTGAAGGCATAGTGTTCCTGGAGAAAGCGTTGGGACAAGTCCTATTTATGCCTCCTGGTGTAGATGGTTGGCCAGATGGAAAGAACTGGATAGACAGCAATACCCTCATGACCCGTCTGAGAATCCCTATGGCCATCATCATGGCGTCAGAACTGAAAGTCATGCCCAAAGCGGATTTCTCCGGAAATGAGGATCTCATTAAGGTCAAGGAAGCTAAAAAGATGGGGAAAAGATTCCAGGCTAACATCAACTGGAAGCCCATGCTGGACTACCTCAGCTCTATGGATGAGGAAACTGCCTTTAGTCACTTGAAAGAATATCTACTTCAGGTGGATACCCCACATCTTACGTCTGACTTTTTGGATGCTCATACCCGAAAAAGAAGCCCGGAAGAAGCCCTGAAATGGACCAGTATGCGTCTGCTTTGTACACCTGAATTTCAACTCTGCTAATCACATGAATACAAGAAGAGAATTTTTAAAAATATCCTCTCTGGCTTCTGCGGCATTCTTAACGCCTGCCTTCTTACAGTCAGCCTGTAACAGAAGCTATGAGAGCAATGGAAAGAAACTGGTCATTATCCAGCTTTCTGGAGGGAATGACGGACTAAATACCGTAGTACCTTACCAGAATGATTTATACTACAATGCCAGGCAGAGTTTGGGTGTTTCAGCCTCAGAAGTCATCAAGCTGAATGATGAACAAGGTTTGAACCCTGTCATGCAGCCTTTTTATGAGCTCTATGATGAGGGTATGGTGAGCATACTGAATGCGGTAGGCTACCCAAATCCTAACAGATCTCATTTCCGCTCTATGGATATCTGGCATACTGCTACTGACTCTGATCAATATACAGAAACAGGTTGGCTGGGAAGGTATTTGGATCATAGCTGTTCAGGTTGTGCAGAGCCGCATCTGCTGGTAGAAATAGACGACGGACTGAGTTTAGCAGTGAAAGGAGAAGAGGTGAAAGGCCTGGGCGTGCGTGATCCTAAGCGCCTATATGAGGCTACCCAAGACAAATACCTGCGTGCCCTTGAAAGTAACAAACCCAAAGAAAATCATGATGCTCTCAGCTATCTCTACAAAACCATGACTGAGACAATATCCTCCGCTGAATACATCTATGAGAAATCCAATGCGAAGAAGACAAACAGAACCTATCCAGTGAATGAGTTTGGGAGAAAGCTCAAACTGATTTCAGAGCTAATACAGTCTGATGTGGCTACGGAGATCTTCTATGTGTCCCTTTCCGGCTTTGATACACATGTACGACAGCGTCCTCAGCAGGATAGGCTACTCAAGATGTATTCTGAGGCCCTCAAGGTGTTTGTGGATGATCTGAAGGTAAACGGGAGACTGGATGATACCCTCATCATGACTTTCTCCGAGTTTGGCCGTAGGGTATCCCAAAATGCCAGTGGAGGGACAGATCATGGAAAAGCCAATAATCTCTTTCTCATAGGAGGAGATCTGAAGAATCCAGGGATTTTTAATCCTGCTCCGGATTTGAGTAAGCTGGATGCCGGAGATGTACATTACCAGATAGATTTCCGTCAGGTGTATGCCTCTGTGCTGAAAGACTGGCTGGGGGCGGATGATCAGCTCATTCTCGGGAAAAGCTTTACCCCTTTATCCATCATTTAAAAAGACTTTGCGCCTTCGCGGCTTTGCGTGAAAATATTTTCTCACAAAGTCCCCAAGCCGCAAAATATTGAGCTAAAAAATATTGGATTTCCATGGAATTAAGGTCTTGCAAGCTTAAATATTAAAGAAAGTATATACTTCCTTTCCTGCCCCTGAAATTTAGTTCAAAAAAAGCTACCTTTGGCGCTGAATTACCATTACAACAAAAGCAATAAACCTATTAATCATTATGGCAGGATCAGCTATCACGATACAAAATGGGAAACTGAATGTCCCTGAAAATCCTATTATTCCTTTTATCATTGGAGACGGCATAGGCCCAGACATCTGGAATGCTTCTGTGCGAGTATTTGACGCTGCGGTAGAAAAAGCATACGGAGGAAGCAAGAAAATCGAATGGCATGAAGTGCTTGCCGGAGAAAAAGCATTTAATGCTACCGGAGAGTGGTTACCCGCCGCTACAGTAGATGGTATCCGAGAATACCTAGTAGCGATAAAAGGACCCCTGACTACGCCAGTAGGTGGAGGGATCAGGTCTCTAAACGTAGCACTACGTCAGCGTTTAGATCTATTTACCTGTCTACGTCCTGTACGTTACTTTGACGGAACCCCTTCACCAGTAAGAACCCCTGAGCTGGTAAACATGGTGATCTTCCGTGAGAATACAGAAGATATATACGCTGGTATAGAAGCCAGAGGAGGAACAGAGAAAGCTGAGAAACTCCTGAAGTTCCTCGAAGCTGAGTTTCCTGAAGATTTCAGCAAAA
>JBCDBC010000175.1:0-7960 GCA_039184535.1 Bacteroidota bacterium
AGCCATCCGCATAAATCCGTTTGGTGAATTCTCCTTGAGCTTGTGTGCTCATAGAAAATACGCTCAGCATTAGCGACAAAATACAGCCTAAGTAGTAGTTTTTCATGTTTATGTAGATCAGAAGAAACCTTAACTGATTAAGGAGATTAAATTAACCATTGCTGGCTCAGCATACAACCAATTCTATATATGTTGTCCCTCATATTTCTCTCCTACTTATGAAACCTGAGAAACCCCTTATACCCTAAGGGTATAAAAAAAAGTGCCGCCTCAGGACTGAGGCGGCACTTTTATTTTTTGTAAATAGCTTTTAGTGCTTCCACTTGATGTTACAGCCGTTAGCAGCTGTTTTCTGAGTAGCTGGCACTTTTCCTGCCAAAGCACTTGCGATCGCCAAATCCAAATACTTTTCCTTGGCCATATTGGCGTCCAGGGGATTATCATCTACCTTACCCATATACATAATTTGGAATCTTGCCTGGCCTGACTCTGACCTATTCTTTCTGAGGACAAAAGCTTCCGGGTTTTTGGTAGCTCCCAATGCTTTTGCTGCCCCTTGATCTTCATCCTTTAAATAAGGGAAGGGAAAAGGCGACTGCGCAGAAATTCTGGCCAAAGCATCACTTGTACTTACAGAAGCATCATTACTATTGACAGCCAGGAAGGTTACTCCCTTAGCCTTATACTTCTTGTAAAGTCCAGCCAGGCGTGCTTCATATTTTCCGGCCCAAGAACAATGTGAACTTGTGACAATAATCACCGCTACATTGCTATTGTCCGTTAAACTTGTCAAACTGACTTTTTTACCGCTTCCAGCAGTAAAAGTAAGATCAGAAACCGCTTTCAAATTCTGTGCAGACAATAGTACTGGAAGGCTTAACAGAAGCATTAATCCCAGTAATTGTCTGTAAGATTGATGAATCGTTTTCATACTTAATGTTTTTGCGAATTCTCTCCGAAGAAAGAGTTCTGATTTTTCTCCATTCCTACTATTCTATAGTCCGGAACAGAGGATAGATCTTAGATATAAGAGGTTGTGTAATTATGTTTGTTTCAAAGAACCTCGAATAACGCCTTTCTTCAAAAACGACAGAAATTCGATCTATCCTACCTTCTACGGCATCTTTCTTAAAATGATACAATAGCTCGGTGAAATCTATATTTTCAAAAAGCTTGCCAGAATATCTAGCCATATACTCTATAGATACACATTTAATGGCTAAGTCACTACCAAAGGTCTATGAAATGGACCTGGATCTTTCAAAATGGGTTCTTTTTGTAAAATGTGTAGGTAAAGGAAAAAACAGACAGGCAAGTGATCATTTTTCAGAAATGAGAAAACGATCTTCAGAATGAGAGAACATCAGGAAACGAGCACTGGCTCAAGACAGTCGATGGTATAGGTTAACAGGAAGTCCCCTTCAAAGGCATAATAGATATCATATGCTTTGCATTCATTCCCATTATTTACCCTTCCTTTCAAAAGCCCTCTGGAAGAAAGACTAAAGTTATCCAGGTCAAATGAAATGTGCTCTTTAAAGGAAACACCCTTCTTACCGAAGACCTTATAGAGTGTTTCTTTGGCACTCCAAAGCAAAATAAAATAATTGAAATCCGGCTTGGCTTCAAAAATACTGAGCTCAAATGGATTCATGAATAACCTCCTAGTTTCCATATTCCGCTTCCTTTTCAGGTACTCCATGTCTATCCCTACTTCAAAGTCGGGAGAGGCTATGGCAGCAGAATAGATACCGGAATGCGTGTAGGAGATATTGTAAGACCTGTTAGAAAGATAAGGCTTGCCTGTTTCGGAATTCATGGACTGAACCCGATCAGTATATCCTATCTTCAAGATTTCCTTCATCACCAGCCTGCTGGAGAGCCACTCTAAACGTTTTTTAGGGTGGGTGATCCTTTCTAATCTACTCCACTCATGCTCATACATTTTGAGCTTGGTAAGAAAGAACATCTCATCTTCGCATACTTCCCATATGCCTACAAGGACACCGTCTATCGTTGAATCAAATTCAATAAATGGCATAAAACGTACTAATAAAATGTCAATGCTTTTTGGTACCCCGTCGTTGCGTATTACTAAAGTTACAATAACTTAAGTCGACATTCAATGAAAGTAGAGAAAAATATTACGCTCGCACAAGGAGTCATTTTGGCAGGAAAATTAGGATACAAATGAAAAAGGACCATCATTTATAAAGCTGATAATGAGCATATTACTTCATAAATAAAGCACCAAACATTATTCAGATAAGCTAGTTTATATATGAGGAATTTAAAATGTGTTAACAAATAGAAACTAAAACTGCTCAATTACGAACACCATCTTATAGCCTCTTCCAATCATCATGGACAAGAAAGATACAGCCAATCATTTAATCAAAAAGCATGTTCTCTTTGCTATGGGGTCTTCCCTCATTCCTGTTCCAGTAGTGGACATTGTCGCTGTGACAAGCATTCAATTGGACATGATTAAACAATTGTCAGTTCTCTACGACTTGGACTTTAGAGGATCTATCGGCAAATCTACGCTCCTAGCACTCGCAGGAAATAGCTTATCCAGAATTGGGGCTTCTGCCCTGAAAGGGATTCCCCTCGTAGGAACACTGATAGGAGGTATTACCATGTCTGTTTTGGCAGGTTCCTCCACCTTAGCGGTAGGGGAAGTGATGACCAAACACTTTGAAGAAGGGGGAGATTTCTCCAATTTCAAGAGTAGCGACTGGAAAGATTACTATGAAGAGCGCTATGAACAGGCAAAGAAAGTAGTCGAGAAATGGAAGCAAGAGCAGTCAGAAAAAAAGATACCTGAAGACAGAGAAATCATAGATATAGAGATAGAAGAAGACGAGTAAGAAAGTTAAGCTCTCCTCATATATAATTTTCCTTATATTTATTCCCATAGCACCACCTTTTGTTTGGAATAATTCTAAATAATACCTAGAATTGTACATTGTGGACTGTAAAGAGTAATCAGATTTAGCTAGAATCTATTTCATGAATTCTACCATTAATCTTCTTATTGCCGACACTCAACTGCTAATGAGAGAAGGGCTAAAAACGCTACTTTCAGGCAAGCCTTATGTGAAGGTAGTAGGAGAAGCTACTTACACAGATGAGATGCTGGATAAATATGGTAGTTGTCATCCTGACGTGGTTACGCTCGATTATGGTCAGGCTCCCTATCTGGAAAGTGGATCTATTACTCGCCTAAGAGAACGTTATCCAGAAGCTAAAGTACTAGTTATCACTTCTTCTCTTGGAAGAAATGACGTAATGCATGCCCTGGGAGAAGGTGTCATAGGGTTCCTGACAAAATCCTGTGATGAGGATGAGGTGATGAGTGCCATTAAGGCAGTAGCAAAAGGAGATAAGTTCTATTGTAGTAAGGTCCTGGACATCATCATGGAAAGAGAAACACCAGAACCTAAACCTACCCCCTCCTTTGAAGGAATCACTCCTTGTGATCCTGTCCAGCTTACTAAAAGAGAAATAGACATCGTAAGACTGATGGCTCAAGGAAGTAATGCACAGGATATAGCTGAAACCCTCTGTCTAAGTGTACACACGGTATACACACACAGGAAAAACATCATGCGCAAGCTGGATGTCACCTCCGCTGCGGAGGTAATTCTGTACGCTATCAATTCTGGTCTGGTTTCTCCAGTGAACTAATCCCATTTTTCTCTAAGACTGATCATGCTTGCTAGGACACTCTTCCAAGAGTGCCTCTTTAATTGATTTTTCTATCTCCCTCTTCTGTAAGTATTTTTTATACAACCTTGGATGTAGGGGAGCAAATGAAAAGTAGTAGCTTTCTGAAGGGATAACAATTCCCCCCTTCCTTTCCTTAATCTTAATTTCTACAATGGTTAAGCTTCCTGCTTCTATCTTAAGATCTATGGTTTCCCCTTTCCTAAGGTTCTGTGCGGGTCTAGTGAATACTTCCGTCCCATCATCGCACATACTTTGCTGGGCAGTTAGGCTCAGACTGGAAAACATGAGCACAAGAAAAGCTGGCTTCTTTAGGAAGGAGTAAGAGAGCACAGGAGTTGAATTCATCTTTATAAGATAGATTCTTACTGGCTTAATGGAAATGGAAGGATACTTACCTACAGCCTAGGATGGATAAGCTGAAAATTGGTTTAAATAAGGGTGCGGTGAAGTCTATTGGCTAAGCCATAGCGTCTGAAGAAGAACTTACACCCGCTTCCTTAAGTAAACATTGAAATTCATATTCAGCTAAACCTTCTTCAATAAGTTCTACGAGTTCAGTGATCTCATAGTAGTTGAAAAAGAGTTTCAGTGGGAAGCTGGAAAAGCCAATCTCAAATCTCTTTTCATAGGGATAATCTAACCCAATTGATAAATCTATCGTACTCAGGTAGGCTTGCAGCTTACTAAGACTGCGAGGAGTAAAAGACAGCGAAAAGTTTAAAAACTGTAGCGTAAGTTTCTTGCGGGATCTAGAAGCATGCAAGGAACCAGAGGAAGTTTCAAACAACATTGCCATAGAGTACTATTTAGACTAAATCTAAATTCAAATAAAACGTTTATTAAGACCGATTCCAAATATTACTTTTTTAATGTTTCGAAGGAACATTTGAGATAACTTACATGTTCTGATTGTGTAATAGATAAAGGAGAGTTAAAGTCCTCTCTTATAGGAAGTAACATTAGCATAAAAAAAATCATCATGATAAATGAACCCTTACAATCAAAAGAATCCTACCAAGGGAATTCTGTTGGTTTGGACCAGGTAGTTGCCGAAAAAATGGGCAACGAGCTAGATAGACACCTGGCCAGTATGCTGGTTTTGTACCAGCAGTATCACAAGCACCACTGGGTAGTAGAAGGACCTCAATTTAGAGATCTGCACCTGTTTTTTGAAGAGCATTACAACCAGCTACATGAAATCTATGATCAGGTAGCAGAAAGACTAACGGTGCTAGGGGTAATCCCTACTTGTCATCCCACTAAGGTGGTTGAACTTTCTTATATAGAGCATGAAGCTGAAGGTGTTTTTTCTGTAAGAGAAATGATCCATAATGATCTTGAAGCTGAAAAGAAAATTGCGATAGAACTACGTAAAACCTTTAAGGAAGCGATAGAGCATGGAGATATAGCCACTTCTTACTTGGTACAGGAAGTTACCTTTAAAACTGAGGATAGAGCCCAACACCTTCAGCATTTCCTGGAGGATGATACCTTAGAAGAAGAGTTCATAGTAAAAAATAAAGCAAAGGCATAATCATCTCCTACCTACAAGGAGCTTGATTCCTTCGTAACATTTACCCAAAAGGGGAAGTCTTATACCGGCTTCCCCTATTTACTTAGCATGGGAGCATATTAGCGTAGATAAGATGACAGATCTTCATGGGGAAAAAGAAGAAAAAAAAGTGTTGTGAAAAGTGGAAGAGAAAAGGGAAGCAGTGTGGTAGTTGCCCTCTTCCTGATATGCTGGGTAAAAAAAAGGCTAAAAAGAAAAAGCGGAATCTATTAACTGAGCTGTAGCTTAATGCTCACTTAGGTCCTTACAAGAGAATTCATATAAAAATTGCCGCTTCTCATAAAGCGGCAATTTTTATATGACACCTACATAATTTGCCGTTAGGCTGCCTGCATCTTCTTAGGTATTTTCTTTTTGTACATGAAGCGTAGGCTTTCTCCCTTGACCATCCAAGCTACCCCAAAGGCCCATAAGGCAACTGTCTCAATAATCAACACAAAACTGATGGCAGACCAATCGATTATCCCAAGATGATTTAGCAAAAAATAGGATATAAGAATCGTGATGCACAGGATAATGATGATCCCCGCACGCCAGTAAATCTTGGCCTTAGCGTTAGCATAGGCCATTACTTCATCATCATCTAATTTATTTGGGAATACCTCCAAACAAAAGTAGGCCATCAGGCAAAAGAAGACCAAAGCTGCAAAAGAATGTATCCAGGGAACTGCCGGATACGGACTTTCTGTCGGAAAAACTGCAACGGCTACTGCTGCTATCCCTGCGGCATTGGCAAACCAGTTATCCAGTTTTGTGCATTTATAAGAATATAGGAAGAAGCCAATGGCTACTATTATTCCTACGAATACATCTCCCATACTACTAAAATAGTAATGACTAATAGTAGGAAGAATTTTGGCATTTCCAGCAATAAGTCCTCCCACGATTAAGACTACAGGTAAAAGGATTCCTGCCAGTCCCACATGCCTTCTTAGCTCTTTGTAGGATAGAGAAGGAGTCTCCTCTATTTGATTTCCCCAAACTTGAAGTGTTTTCTGCAATTTGTTCATGAGTAAAATATTTTAGGTTAACAAATTGACAGGGAGTTCATTAAGAAAGCTATTCTCCATACAAATGGAGCATTCTTACACTTCCAAGAATCGAGAAAAAAGGAACGGCATTAATGCGGGAAAGCCAAAGACTACGGAAAAAGCTGTTCATACCTAGTATTCTTAATTTATTCACAGCTCACATATCACCCTCAACCTTTTATCTATGAGGGAGTTGCAACTTCTAACTTATAGTATTACTTTAGCTAAGTCTTAGCATCATTTTTGCTGATTCACCGTATGTAAAGCATAATCGACGGAGAGAAATTAAGAAAGAAACACTAACCCTACTTTTATGCGAAAGTGCCCAGTTATTTTTTCCATCCTTTTAATTCTTGCTGTTCTAATCCCCACATTTTCCTTTGGTCAGTCTAGCTATGAGAAGTTTCAGGCACAGAAATACTTCTTTGACGGCTATTCCAAGTACCAAAGAAGACAGTTTGATGGAGCAGTAAGAGATTTCACTCAGGCCATCCTCCTGAATCCTGATCATGAAAAAGCCTTTAGGTACAGAGGAGAGTCTTACCTGGGTCTTAAAGAGTATGAAGCTGCCCTGGATGATTTTGATGTGGCCATTGAAATCAATCCTGAAGAAGCAGCCTTATATAACTGGAGAGGAATGGCCTTCGCCAAGCTCAATCACTACAGGCTGGCCTTAAAGGACTTTGATTATGCCCTGGAAATAGATCCCGCCTTCGAAAATGCCCGAAAAAATAGGTCATGGGTCCTAGATCGTACTTCCCTCCCTTATCGGGATAATTACTATGATGATTCAGATCAGGCCTATGAAGGCGTTATTCGTGAGAAGGAAAGACAGAACAGCGATTATCCTTCCAGATCGCAGTCGAGTAGGCAGAGAGGAAAAAAAAAAGTAAGAAATCAACCTACTGGTAGTCTTATTCAGGCATACCGCTTTCCTAGAGCCTTAAAAAAGCCTGAAAATCTCTACATAGAAAAGATTGAGGTGGAAAGAAGGAAGACCCTGGTCTACTTAGTAGTTAACGCACCTAAAAGATCAGACTACACCTTTGAAATATTGAGCCCTTCATCTTTGGATGCCTTTGTCATTCAGGATAAGGATTTTAGGAGATCCTACAAACTCAGAGATGTTCATAATGCAGAGTTTAATACAGAAATCAATATTCCTAGAGGAAGGCAACGTTTAGTAGTACTGACCTTTGATGCCATAGACAGAGACGCTGAATACATCCACCTGCTACAGGGAAATAGAACAGATGATAAAGCCTGGAATTTCTATGATATTGAGTTAAGAAAAGATACCTCCTTTAGCCAAAATTAAGTACCCCAACCCCCTCGAAGAATGAAAAAACTAATCATAGTCTTTCTCGCCGCTACATTCTCACTGGGTGCCTACGCACAGCAGAATGAGTCTCTTTATAATGTCTACTACTACATCCACAAGGGTAGGCTTAATTCTAAGGTAAAAGACTTCCGAAAGGCCATTCAGGACTTTGATAGAGCCTTGAGAATAGAATTTGATAATATAGAAGCCCTCCACCTGAGAGGGAATGCCAGTTATGCCATAGGTAATTATAGAGATGCTATCCTGGATTATGACAGAGCCATAGCCCTACTTGAAAAGGAG
>JBCDBC010000176.1:0-7952 GCA_039184535.1 Bacteroidota bacterium
ATCAAATTCAAAATGAAGGTGAAGTATATGAATCCAAGACGGATGGTAGAATAAAAACCATAGATAAAATCCCAGGAGATCCACTTATCCCTTTAAATATGCTTGGCTATTCCACAGGAATTGGCATCCAACGAAACATTGATTACAAGAGAATAATTTCCCTCGAGCTTAGATTTAATCAGTTTTTGGGAAACAAACGTAGCATGCAAGAAAGTCGCTTTAATGTACTCATTGGTTTTTCTTTATAAGGATAATCATGCAAAGAATTTCTCTTATCGTAATAGGATTTAGCCTTGTTTTATGGGCGAGCTGTCAAAAAGCAGCAATAAACCCTTCCAGTACACCTTTTGTTATTACCAAAGAAGTTACAGAGATTACTGACTCCACAGTAACTTTTTATGCGGAGCTATTTAATTCAAATAATACAAGTACCTTAGAATACGGGTTTGTTTGGGATTTTACTGATCCTACCCTATCCTCCCCATACAAGGTAACCTTAGCTCCAACCCCAAATGCAGGAGATTTTTCAGCTACTGTAGATTATGGGCTTTTTAAAGATAGAAATCAAATCGTCAGAGCATTTGTAATTTCCGACGACTATTCTGTTTTAGGGAACCAACAGAGCTTTGTTTCGAATGGAGTTGGAAGTATCAGGATAGAATCTTTTGAACCCACTTCTGCATACGTCAACTCTCAGGTGAAAATTACAGTTTCAGATACGCTAAATAGTTCTGCAGTAAAAGTGATTATTGCAGATAAAGAAGCCGGTATCGACTCTATAGTTGCAAATGAACTCTATGTCCGTGTACCTGATGTAAACAACGATACTGAAACTTCTATAGTTATTGATCTTAATGGAAAACTGGCGGAGACAGAAGAAAAGCTTAACGTTTATACTTATTGGCGAGAAATAGGTCGTTTCCCAGGGAACGAAAGATATGGAGCAGTAAGTTTTACCATAGGTAACAAAGGATATGTAGCTACAGGAAAAAATAGAGAGGGGGATTCTTTCAATGATTTATGGGAGTTTGACCCAAAAGAAAGTTCATGGACTCAAAAAGAGAATTTTCCTGGAATGGCAAGAGCATTTGCAGTGGGATTTTCAATTAATGGAAAGGGGTATGTGGGGTTTGGTTACGGAGAAAATGGTCCATACTTGAATGATCTTTGGGAATATGAACCAGCCAGTAATACTTGGGCTGAGAAGTTAAGTAATCGTGATATTTTGACATTCGGAAATGCCCATTTTGTTATAGATGGGAAACTTCATTTATATTCTATTAGAAATGCTTTCATATATGATCCAGATTTAAATCAATACTCTCCGGCAACTCCTTTCCAGGACGATGAAAGAACATTGACTACTGGGCTTAGTATGAATGGAAATGGGTACATCATTGCTGGACAAGAGTTGGTAGGGAACAGACTTAAAAATGATTTCTGGCAGTATAGGAAGGAAAGTGATACTTGGATAGAGCTACAAGAGATTCCTGGAGGTGCAAGAGATGGAATTGCTGCCTTTCCGCTAAACAATAAAATTTTTGCTGGTTTGGGCGGTATTTGGGGGGGAAGAGATGTTGATTTTTATCAGTTCGATCCTACTCTAAATGCATGGTCAAGAATCCAGGATTTTAAGGGCGATAAACGTGAACTACCTGTAAGCTTCGTCATTGAAGGCAAAGGGTACATCGGCTTGGGAAGAAAAACTCGGAATGAACCTTTAAAAGACTTCTGGGAGTTTGATCCCAGCAAAGAATAAGACTATCTAGCTTTACCATTAAATACTATACTTAAAGTAATGTCCTCCTTCATTCTCAAAATGATTTGTAAGACTTTATCTTATTGGACCGTATTTAACCAAGTGTGCAAAAAAATAAGAGGAGAAAACCTGTTAGTTTCAGTACTTGTTTAGGGCAAATATGAAGTTAAGCCTATAAATTGTAGAGGAAGGCCTAATGTGTTAAGCCTTGGTGTTTAAAACGTCAATTTTCTACCTATTACGCACATCTACATGAGAAACTACTACACCTACACTTCCATTTGTGGTAAGCTACTAATATGGATGGGGATGTTTGCCTTTGTCTCTTGCCAACAAGCGCCTGAACAGAAACCCTCTCAACCCTACCTGTATCCCGACGGACCAGATCGAGCGCAGGTGCAAAACCTCTACATGATAGAAGATAGGCAAACGAATACCTATCCCTTTGAACGTCTCACCCAAGTTAGACAACAGCTTACCAGAGAGAAAAACACTTCCACGAGAAATACCAACTTTCAGTGGCAGCAAATCTCTACCAGGACTCCCGGGCGATCCAGAGCCCTTCTTTATCATGCACCCAGCGGGACAGTATTTACCGGTTCTGTCAGTGGTGGTTTATGGAAGAATCCTAACTATAAGCAGAATGCTAGCTGGGAACAGGTCAGTGGTTTTGAAGGAAGTGCCGTAAACTGTTTAGCAGCAGATCCCGCTAATGAAGACATCATCTATTTAGGAACAGGAGAGTCCTTTACCGCCTTTGTAAACTACAGAGAGTCTACCGGACTGGGAACAGGGATTTACCGCTCACGGGATGCTGGCGAAAGCTGGGAATTGCTCTCATCTACCGCCCCCTTCTATTATGTTAATGACTTGGTAGTTCGTGTGGAGAACGGGACAAGTGTGATTTATGCAGCCGTAGGTTCAGGTGAGTACGAAACCAAATCTTTCGTAGGAGAAGGCTTATACAGGTCTGAGGACAATGGAGGAAGATGGCAACAGGTACTCCCACAGGTTCCAGGTACAAACGCTACCTATCAGGCAGCCGACATAGAAATAGCTGGGGATGTAATCTATGTCTCCACTATGAGAAACTCAGTAAATGACGGAGGGTCCATCCTACTTTCCAGTACAGACGGGGAAAACTGGAATGTGGTGACGGACGAATTTAATTCTTCTTGGGAAGAGGATGGCTTTTTTCCTGGTAGGTCCCTGATCAAACATGCCCCCTCAAATCCAGATCATTTATACTTCATCTTCACTGTTGGTTTTACTAATAACCTTAACCAATTACGGGATTATTCTACCTACCTCTACCAAAGCATAGACGCAGGAAGCAACTGGTCTGCCCTTCCGGTACCTAATAGAGGATTTAACATTCCCTGGCATGCCATGTCATTAGGGGTAGACCCTAATAATGAACATAAAGTCCTGACAGGAGGCCTAAACTTATACGCCTTATCTGATGCCTCATCTTCCAGCCTTGAGCAGGAAGATTGGGTCAGGTTGTCAGAATGGAGCAGATGGTATAGAGAAAACCTGCCAGAAAGATATGTGCATGGCGACCTCCATGATGTACAGTTCATTCAAGGAAGTTCTGATAATCTACTCATCAGTACAGATGGAGGCATCTACTTCACAGAAAACTTAAGTCTGTCAGATCTGATTAATCCTCAGAACCCGGTCCAGGAATTCCCTGCCTTTGATGGACTTTACGAAGGGCTGAATACGACCCAATATTATCATGCTGCCATACACCCAAGGGAAGGCGTATCTGTAGCCCTTGGAGGAACTCAGGACAATGGGTCCATCTATAGAGACTTTGCAGATAACAGACCAACCGAAGACTGGGTTTCTGGTGGAGATGGGGGATTCAACTTCTTCGACAGTGATAATGGAGACCTACTCATCACCATGATTTACGGAAACAGGTATTTTATCCATAGACCGGATACCGTCTATTTTGTGAATGATGTAGTGAACGGGCTGTTTGTCAACCCCGTGGTGTATGATGATGTATCTAACCTACTCTATTCTAATCCTGCGACCAGCGCGTATGGAGGATTGTATGCCAGCCTGAGTGGCAGGTACTATGATACACTTCAGGTACTGAATGTAAATCCCTATTTAGGTAAGGATGATTTAGGGCTGGACGAGATTTCATTTCTGCCGCTGAATGTAGGTTTAAGAGAAGCCATTACGGCTCTTCAGTTAACTAAGCCAGCTTCCTCTTTGGTCTTTGGAACTGAGAATGGAAAAGTTTATAGCGTATCAGGGATTCCTAATATGGCTAACACTACCAGAATAGACAATGGACAACTCCCTGATGGGTACATTTCTTCTATAGATGTGGGCTCAGACCCAGATCATGTAATGGTTACCTTTTCCAACTTTGGGATAGCCTCCGTATGGGCTACCTCTGATGGAGGAAGTAGCTGGAAGAACCTGGAACGTAACCTGGCAGATATGCCCGTGAGATGGGGCCGCTTCGACCCTGCTAATGATGACCGTGTCCTCATAGCTACAGAGATAGGCATCTGGGGGCTGGAGAGTATTTCTGATGAAACTATCCAATGGACAGATCATAATGAGGGTCTTCCTCCCATGCGGGTGGATATGTTTGACCTACGTGCCTGTGATGCGACCATTTTAGCAGCTACCCATGGACAAGGTCTATTTGTAGGAAAATACTCTGATGAGGTACCAAAGAGTTGCGGTCCTCCCGTTTTCGCTGAGGGGATTTTCTATCCTAATCCCGTATCTTCTACTCTATTCTTACCTGAGAATATTCAAGTCACTCGGGTAGAAGTGTATGACCTTAAAGGCGCAAAAGTCATGGACCTGAGTACTGCTTCTGGAAAGAACATTGACCTCAGAAATCTAGGTCAAGGAGTTTACATAGTGAGAGGCTTCGATGAGAATAATACTCCTCAGGTCTTACAGAAGGTGTTGAAGCAGTAAGATTCTCCAACGTATCCTAATAGTCTGCTCTTGGAAGAATAACTACAAAGCGGGCTGGCCGTCACGCCACCGGTCGTGGGCGGCATGTGGAGATGCATTGGCAGGACAAAGCGTTTTTCCTCCATTTTGGGGCGAATGCCAAAATGGAGTTCACAGGGCTGATCTGGATTGCCGCGGAAGGCGACGAAACACTGGTAATCAGAATGATTTTACCACTACTCAAGTCTTTAATACCAAGGGGCTTACATGATGAATTACCACATCATTCGGTATCTAGCGAAACTCATGAGAATATTCATCGCGAGGAAGGCACATTGTTCCTCACACAAAATGCGTCACTATACTATCGTAGTTCAAGGCCATATATAAGAGAACCGTCTGATTAGCAAAGATGATAGTTGGAATCAACCAGATCAATAAAAATCCTGCTGAGCCTTCATTGAAAAACATAAGGCCCAGGCTAAGGGTGATCCCTATATAGAGATCAATTCCTATCTGTCGTCCCCAGTTAAACTGATTGATTTTCTTGACAGACTTGAAAAAGTTCTCTACTCTGCTACAGTAAATGGTATAAGTATTAAAGGCTATGAAAAGGAACCATAAAAAGTACTTTCCAAAAGCGTAAGGTCCCTGGCTCATGAAGGCGTGTTCCCCATCATGTGTGAGAATGGCAAAACAAATAAATGCTACATAAATCACCCATAGGAAGTTGCGTTTCAGGAATTTCATGTGTAGTCAGTTTGTGCGAGGCTTGATTACCTAAGATAAAGAAAGAGTTGGGATTTCTTTTGATTCTCTCTTTACTTCTAGACAAAGTCTGAAAATTCGATAAATTTGAAATGAGTCATAATATTAAGATATTCAGCTTATTATGAAAGGACTTCGACTATCTATTTTACTCCTGGGTATCTTCCTGATTCCTTCCCTAAGTCATGCCCAAGCTGAAGAACAACCTCCCCTGGAAATCCAACAATCCACTTTCGTTTACAAACGGGTAGACAGGGCAAACATAGAAGCCACGCTTTTTCAACTAAAAGAAACCACAAGTCCAACACCTGTCATCATATGGATTCATCCTGGTGCCTTACTGTTTGGGAGCAAGGACAATCTACCTGAAGAACAAATGAAGTTCTACCTGTCAAAAGGTTTTTCTGTTGTTAGTATTGACCATAGGCTTGCTCCAGCTTCTTCTGTCGAGGAGATCCTGACAGATGTCATTGATGCGGCTACATGGATCAGGACTGAAGGAGAGGACTTATTAAAAGTAGATCCCGAAAGAATGTATATGGTAGGGCACTCTGCCGGGGCTTATTTAGCCTTATTGGCTGCCAATACCATGGAAGAACCTCCTCAAGCTGTTATATCCTTCTATGGGTATGGAGATATACTTGATGACTGGGCGCACACCCCAGATAAGCATTATTCTCAAATGGAAGCTGTCAATGCAGAAGAGGTTGCAAGCAGCTTAGATACATCCACCAGAACATCTGCTTCAGTGGAGGAGCGTTTCTCATACTATATTTACACCAGACAAAAGGGAATTTGGGCAAGCACCGTTAGCCAGTTAAACAGAGAGAAGCATGTGGAAGAATTAACCTCCCTAAGCCCTTCCCTGGACATGAGAAAAGACTTTCCTCCTACCCTCTTGATACATGGAGACAAGGACACTGATGTTCCCTTTTCGGAATCCCAGAAACTGGTTCAAACCCTCAGCCAGAATAAGACTCCTCATAAGCTTATAGAAATGAAAGGGTATGGACATGTCTTTGATATTTTCGAAGGGGGATTGGGAAATGTAGAAATCGCTGAGGTCTTCGATCAAATTGATACCTTTCTCAATAAGTATCCCTAAGATAGCTTAGTTTCTTCATTCCCAATATTCTCCTCTTATTCTTCCCTATATTCTAAACAAAGCTATCTTTTTGTTTAAGAAGCTTATCAATTATTTGAGTAATTTACGCTCTTTGGGAGTCTTGATTCCGAATCAACTATTCTAATGCCAATCATATGAAAGTCACAGCAGAACATAATGAAAGAGTAGCCAAAATCATCTTTGGATCTATCTACCCTCACTACGTGAATAAGGTGGAGAAAAAAGGGAGAACCAAGGAAGAACTTCATGAGGTCCTGGAATGGTTGACCGGATTTAATGAAGCCAAAATTCAGCAACTCATAGAAGAAAAAGTGACCATAGCTGAATTCTTCCAGCAGGCCACCATGCACCCAAATGCTCCTCTCATCAAAGGAGTAATCTGTGGGTACCGCATTGAAGAAATAGACAATGACACTACCCGAAAAGCCCGCTACATGGATAAGCTGGTAGATGAACTTGCCAAAGGCCGAAAGATGGAGAAGATTCTACGTCAGGAGAAGGTAAAAAAGTAAGCTCCTTCAAAGTGTATTCAGGATATGATGAAATACTTCCTCCTACCACTTTTATTTTCGCTACTGAGCAGTTGTTCACAACCTCAACCTGAGAAAACTGCTCAAGTGCCAGTTGTAACATCGGATCAGACTGAAAAATCAGAAGATCTACCCAAGCTACCTAGGGTTAATCCCGAGAGAATCAATCTAACCACTACCCTACTAGACAACCAAAATGATTATTTACTCAGCCTGGAAGGTAACACCTTAAGTCTTTGCTGCTATGAACTTCTGGACATAAGTATACATCTCCCTTTAAAATTAGCTAACAAGACAGTAGAAACCTACGAATCCGAGGGGCAGTTGAAGGAGGTAAACTTATTTCAATTAGACAGTTCCTTTGTTAAAATCTTCTATAATGATCATCCTCGTGTTATGCGTGAAGAAATTGTGTGTGGAAGAATCAAAGACAATAACTTCCTTGATTCTGAGAAAGTCGATATAGGCATGCCAAAAGAGGAGCTGTTTAGAATCTTGTTTCATAAGGACCCACGCTTGACAACGATCGATACCTTAGAGATTTATGAAGATGAGCTAGGGAATGCCTTCACCTCTTATATCTTTAGAGAAGAAAAGTTGAAAGAAATTATCCTGGCCTCTGATTACGATTGGATTGATAGAGATATAAAGCCATAAACTTACCCTCATATTTATGAATACGCACGGACAAACCTCAAAAGAATATCACAACTATCTGCAACTCATTCATGGCGCTATGCTCATAGGCCAAGTACTTTTTGCAGGAGTAGCCATTTTCGTTACTTCAAAAAAAGGGCCTCTATCTGGAGACCTGAATGAAATTTTCCAACTG
>JBCDBC010000177.1:0-7936 GCA_039184535.1 Bacteroidota bacterium
GACAGCTTTCTGATTTCTCCCTCCAGGTCTTCTCTGTCTACTGTTATCTCAGGATTAGCTTCTTCCAGTTTTCCCAGAATAAGAGACCATCTCAGAGAATCTCCAAAATCTCCATACTGATTCTCAATTTCCTCTTCACTCACCTTACCCTGATTGGAGATGCTCAGCCATTTTTTCAGGAACTCATCTGGTAATTCTAGCTGATTGATGGCTTGTATGGCATCTTTTATCTTCTGGTAGAAGTATTGCTTGCCCTGGCTTTCCTGCTGCCTGGCTAGCTGCTCTCTAATGCTATCCTTGAATTCAGCTTCTGTTACTTCTGGTTCTTCTCCTTCAACCTGTTCAGGCATCTTACCGGAGTTGATGTCCATGACTCTTTTGAAAAATTCTGGTGTCAACTTGGCTGGAGAAGTACGTTGAATTTTCTTCAACACAAACTGAAGATCTTTTCCTTCCAACTCCTTTAGCTCCTCCTCATCCACAAAGGTAATCTTGGCTATTTCTTCAGTAGACTTGGATATGTCTTTCAGCTTTATTGAGAATACCTCCTCAATCTTCCTTCCCACTACAGTCTTAAAGAAAGGTCCTTCTTTCTCTATTCTGGCAGGATTTAGGACCACCATTTTATCGAAGGCTCCTTCTACCACAGTTCCGTCTTCGGCAGCGTCCTGAATTCTTCCATAAATAGTATCACCTTTCTTAGCCTCATCTACTTCTTCTACATCAGCCAAACGCTCTTGATACTGCTTAATTTCAGCATCCAGTGCCTTATCATCTATTTCTATCTCATAGAGAGGAGGAATATCCTTCTTCTTGGGACTTAGGTCTACTTCAAATTCTGGTGCCAATCCAACTTCATAGGTAAATTCTAATTCCTTATCACAGTTCACATCAAAATCATCTGATGTTTTATCGTCAACAGGTAAAGGTTCTCCCAGTATCTGCAGCTTCTCATCCTGTATGTACTGAGAAAGTTCTTGATTTAGCTTCTTCCCCAGTTCATCCATCAGCACAGACATACCCACCATTTTCCTCACCACACTCACAGGCACTTTTCCAGGTCTAAACCCTGGCATACTAGCTTGTTTGGCTTGTTTCTTGAGTTCTGTTAAGACTTGTGGTTTGTAATCCTCCGGGTCTAGGTGGATTTTAATTTCCGCCCTTAGGGGCTGAGTGTTTTCCTTTGTGATTTGCAAGATCTAATATATTAGGTGATCACGTTAAAGGTAAAGGCTATGCTAAAAATAACCCTGGTAGCTAACAGCTACCAGGGTGGTGCGGATGAAGGGACTCGAACCCCCACGCCTTGCGGCACTAGATCCTAAATCTAGCGCGTCTACCAATTTCGCCACATCCGCATAATCGCTGCCTAAAAAATTGGATTACAAAGGTATACCTATTTTCAGAAAATCAAAAATAATTAGCTATTACTTATTCTTAATTTCTTCTGACATATTTCATCTTCATATATATTTTAAAATGACGTACATGCGTTATTAGTCACAAGAAATCCTAAAACTGGAAAGTTGACCTTTCAAAGTCTATTTTCGTATATATAATAAACGAGTCTCCCGCTTTTGATTAATTGGATATGAAAAACGTAGTCGTACAGGAGGATCCCTATGCACCCATTGTTAAAGCTGCCTACCAACATCTACTTGAGGTATTACCTAACCTGGACGATGAAGCGAAACAAAGCGTGGAAGATGCCTTCATCATGGCGAAAAACGCCCATGAAGGTACTAGAAGAAAATCTGGTGAGCCCTACATTACTCATCCCCTGGAAGTAGCCCGCATAGTCATAGAAGAAATGTCCATTCAGGATCATTTCTCTGCTATTTGTGCCTTGCTTCATGATGTAGTAGAAGACACTGATATTAGCCTGGAGGTCATAGAGAGGCGATTCGGGAAAAAAGTTAGAGATATCATAGACGGTCTGACAAAGATGGAAGGTGCAGGCCTCATTACAGACATAGACTCTATACAGGCTGAAAACTTCAGAAAGATTCTTCTGACCATTTCCGATGACGTGCGAGTTATCCTGATCAAGTTGGCTGACAGGCTCCACAATATGCGGACCCTGGGCGCCAAGAGAAGAGATAAGGCCCTGAAAACGGCTTCCGAGACCCTCTACATATATGCACCCCTGGCACACAGACTGGGCCTGTACGAGATTAAAACTGAGCTGGAAGATATCTCTCTAAAGATTAGCCAGCCGCTTATTTACGAAGAAATAAGAACCAAACTGGAAGCAGGCCAAAAATCTGCTCAGGCATACATAGATCGATTTGTGGCAGGAATAGAAGGCCGGCTTAAACTTACTACTAACTTGGGCTTTTCTATCAAAAGCCGCTTTAAGTCTATTTCTTCCATTTATGCCAAGATGCAAAGAAAGAGGCTCCCTTTTGAAGAGATCTATGACCGCTATGCCATCCGGATCATCTTAGATACAAACGGAGACAGAGATAGAGAAAGGGAGATTTGTTGGAATGTATACTCCCTGATCTCAGGTGTGTATAAACCCAATCCCAAACGAATCAGAGACTGGATAACTGTCCCCAAAGAAAATGGCTATGAGTCTCTCCATACCACCCTTATGGGTCCCGAAGGGAAGTGGGTAGAAGTACAAATACGTACTTCCAGAATGGATACTATAGCTGAGAAAGGAATTGCCGCTCACTGGAGATATAAAAGTAATGGTGAACCCTATGAAGACTCCATTACCAAGTGGATAGACCAGATCAGGGTCATTCTTGAGAATCCCTCTTTGAATGCACTGGAAGCTTTGGCTGCCTTTAAGGAGAACCTGAACCCACAGGACGTTTTTGTCTTTACCCCCAAGGGAGAAATGGTCAGACTGCCTATGAAGGCAACTGTATTGGATTTCGCCTATAAAATTCACACCAACATAGGCAATCAGTCCATAGGGGCAAAAGTAAATCATGAGGTAGTTTCTCTAGACCACATTCTGAAGCCAGGTGATCAGGTAGAAATCATCACCTCTGAAAAACAGCAACCTAAAAGTGAGTGGCTCAGAATAGCCATTACTCCCAAGGCAAAAGATAGCATCAAGAAAGAGCTTCAAAAGCATCGCAAGCTTGCCATGGAAAAAGGTAGAAGGCTCTTCAGGTGGAAAGCCCATGCCTTTGATGTGGATGAAACACACCCTTTTATGAATGAGCTGCTGGCTTACTTCATGATCCCGACAGCAGAAGATTTTTTCTTCCAGCTGGGGACCAGAGGGGTAGATGCTGAGAAGATGCAGGAGTTCATCCAAATGAAGCAAGCCGGTGAGGAAGTAGATGAGACCTATATTTCTACCTGGGAACAACGGAAAAAAGCCCTTGAAGCCAGGTTTGAAGAATTTGGTGTGGACGAGGATATGTTGATCATTGGCAAGGAGACAAACATCAGCAATATCATAACCGGTCAATGCTGCAGGCCAGTACCTGGAGATGACATCCTAGCCTATGAGGAGAAGGATAGGATAGTGGTTCATAGAACAGGCTGCCAAAAGGCCATCAGACTGATGTCCAGCTTTGGGAAAAACATCATCCAGGCAAAATGGGCAGACAATAACAAAGGCATCACCTTCCAAGCGGCCATTAAGGTAGTAGGCCTGGACAGATTTGGGATGCTAAATGACCTTATCAAGATTATCTCCCTTCAGATGAAGCTCTACATCAGAAAGGTGAGTATAGAATCTCACAAAGATCTCTTTGAAGGCCACTTCCACATGTATGTTAGAGATAATAAAGAGCTGAACCGCCTGTTGGAAATAGTTAGCCAACATCCACATGTCTACGCAGCTACACGTTTGAACAATGAGGAGGAGCCATTTGGTCGAACACTTTCAGAATAGGGCTAAATATTCAGAATTCCTTCAAAATTAGCTCCTAGCTTTCAACAAAATTTGCATTCTGTCTATTTTTGGGGTTATCCCAAACAAACCTTTATCTGCAAAGGTTTGCAACTAGACCTATTAATGTAACGCATGAATAATCAACTCATACTTAAGAGAGTTTTGGTGTCAGCAGCAGGTACCATTTTGATTCTTCTTGGTGGAAGATACGCTCAGAAAAGCCTTGCGGGAAGAGAAACGCCTGTAAGGCAGATGTCCTTCACAGAACAAACTAAGACTGTGAAAGCTGAACCTGTAGAATATAGAAGCAGGGAGATTGCCATTAGCAATATCGGAAGGGTATTATCAGAGAATGCCATAGACCTTATCACAGAGGTACAGGGAACCATTGAAAAAGGAGACGTCTTGTTGAAGAGAGGCCAAAGGTTCAGAAAAGGACAGGTTTTGTTTAAGGTTAATGATGAAGAAGCTCGCCTAAGCCTGTATGCTCAGAAGAGTAATTTCATGACTACCCTTGCGGGTATTCTCCCAGATCTAAAGTTAGACTTCCCGGATACCTATGAATCATGGCAAAGCTATTTTGACCAATTATCTGTAGAAGAGCCCCTACCCACTCTACCTGAGATCAAAAATAGCCAAGAGAAAATCTTTTTCTCGACTAAGAATGTGATTAATGAGTACTATAATATCAAGAGCGCGGAGGAAAGGCTGTCTAAATATGTGGTCAAAGCTCCTTTCAGCGGAAGTATATTTGATGTTCTCCAGGAAGTAAATAGTGTGGTAAATAATGGAACAAGAGTAGCCAGAATAGCCCAGGCCGGATTACTGGAATTAGAGGTGCCAATTGTGGTAGATGATCTAGCCTACTTAAAG
The DNA here is from genome assembly GCA_039184535.1 of Bacteroidota bacterium. Taxonomy (GTDB): domain Bacteria; phylum Bacteroidota; class Bacteroidia; order J057; family J057; genus JBCBKZ01. The sequence continues at coordinate 4,736 of JBCDBC010000177.1, forward strand.
ACAGGCCAGATAGTAGATGTGTATGCTGAGAATAGAGAAACTAAATGGAAGGGGAGAGTGAAAAGAATTGGCTCCATTGTTGACCCAACAACACAATCTGTTAATGTATACATAGGATTTTCCTCAGGTAGTAAGAAAATTTACGAAGGACAATACCTGACTGTCCAGATCCCTGGAACCCGCGTCAGGGACGTTATGGAGATCCCCAGAAATGCTGTTTTTAACCAGAACCAAGTATACGTGGTAAATGATAGCAGTCTGCTCAATGTAAAGTCTATTCAGATAGAAAAACTGAATGACGAGACCCTGTATTTTTCCGGTCTCCAAAAAGGAGAAAAGGTAGTAACGGAGCCTCTGGTCAATGTGTATGAGAATATGCCTGTAGTACTGGAAGATGATTCTGAAGTACAAGCCCCTAGTTCACAATCTGCAGGTTTCTCTGACGCTAAATAATCCACACCTTATTATGAGATCCATAATCACCTACGTAACCAAATATCCCATTTGGGCTAATGTATTGATCCTCCTTGTCTGCTTAGCAGGGATCATGAGCATATTCACCATCAAGAAATCCTTCTTCCCGGAAATAGATCCTAATGTGATCAATGTAGCGGTCTCTTACCTCGGTGCTTCACCTGAAGAGTTGGAAGAGGGGGTAGTACAGAAAATAGAACAAGCTCTCAAAGGGATACAAGGAATAGATGAAATTACTTCCCAGGCATTGGAGAATGCTGCCCGTGTGTCTGTAGAAGTAAATCCCGACTTTGAGGCTGAACTAGTCCTGACTGAAGTCAAAAATGCAGTAGACAGGATTAACTCCTTCCCGGAAAGTGCAGAAAAGCCCGTGGTGTATAATCAGAAGCCTAGGGGAGAAGTCATAGATATGATCTTGATAGGAGATGCTGACTTAATGACCCTTAAAGGGTATGCAGAAGGCATCAGAAACGACCTACTCGCCTCTGAGCTCATTTCTCAGATAACTATTTCCGGCTATCCTGAACGAGAGATTTCCATAGAAATTACAGAAGAAACCCTCATCAGATATGGCCTTACTTTTGATCAGGTAGGGAATGCCGTCCGCTTCAATAATAGAGATGTTTCTTCAGGATCTTTGAAAACCTCTTCTGAAGAATTGCTCATTAGAGCCAGGGCAAAAGAATATGATGAAGAGGGGATTGGAAACATCATCGTAAGGACCAATTCAGACGGCTCTATCATAAGGTTATCAGATGTGGCTGAGATTAAAGCACAGTTTACTGATACCCCTAATAAGACCCTTTTTAATGGGAAGCCAGCTGTTACGCTAGGTATTTCCAAGTTTCCGGAAGATGATATCATAGACATCAGAGATTACGTGTTAGCTTATACAGAAGCTTTTAATAAAGCTAACTCCTCTGTAAACATAGTACTGGATAGAGACCGATCTGAATACCTACTGGCACGATTGAACATTCTCCTCTCAAACGGAGGCTTAGGCCTGATTCTAGTATTGGTTTTTCTAGGTCTTTTCTTAAATATTAGGCTTTCTTTCTGGGTAGCATTTGGGATTCCCTTTTCTTTCCTGGGCATGCTGGTTATAGCCACCCTCATGGGTGTTACCATTAACATTATCTCTCTATTTGGGATGATACTGGTGGTAGGGATATTGGTAGATGACGGTATTGTGGTCTCTGAGAATATCTATTCTCACTTCGAAAAAGGGAAGAAACCCCTTAAGGCTTCTTTGGATGGGACCATGGAAGTACTGCCGGCTGTATTTACAGGGGTTACTACTACTATTCTCGCTTTCTGTGCTTTCTTCTTTCTGGATGGAAGGTTTGGACAGTTTATAGTAGAGATGGCCATAGTGGTGATACTCTGTTTAGCCTTATCTCTGGTAGAATGTGCCTTCATTCTCCCTCCACACATCGCTCACTCAGGTGCATTGGAGAAGAAGGAACCAGGCTGGTTTAGAAAGAGATTTGATAAAGGCTTCTTCTACGTAAGAGACAGACTATACGGCAGGTTATTGGCCCTGGTAGTCAGGTACAGATACATCACCCTGGCAACAGCTATCGCCCTCATTATGGTATTTGTGGGCATGGTCCAGGGTAAATACCTAAATACCACCTTCTTTCCATCTTTCTCCAGATCTAATGACTTTGATGTAGGCCTTGTACTGACGCCCGGAACCAGAGAGGCAGAAACAGAAAGAATCCTCAAAGAGCTGGAACAGAAAGTACTAGCCATTAGTGAAGAAATCTCAGCGGACAGGCCTGACGGAAGGCAAATGGTAGTAAGTACCCGCCTGAGTTTGGGAACTGCTGCCACGCAAAGTGGAAGCCATACCGGAACAGTAAAAGTGGAACTGTTACCGGAAGAAGTACGCAATATGGATAAATTTCGTGCCACAGCTCTATTCAGAAGAAAGCTGGGGACGGTGCCTGAAGCTGAGCAGTTTACCGTAGGAGAAAGTAGACGCTTCTTCGGTTCTCCAGTATCCATAAGCTTAAAAAGTAGAAACTCAGAGGAGTTAGAGGGAGCAAAAGTCTTAATTAAAAAGGCCCTGGTACAGAGAGGAGACCTTAAAGATATCACCGATAATAATGTAGCAGGGAAGCGAGAGATCAATATGACACTTAAGCCTCAGGCCTATGTCTTGGGCCTTACACATAATGACATCACCCGCCAAATCAGGCAGGGTTTCTTTGGAGAAGAGGTACAGAGACTCCAGATAGGAGAAGATGAGGTAAAAGTCTGGGTTAGATATCCCGAAGAGAACAGAAGAAGCCTGGGAGAATTAGAAAGTGTAAAAATTAAAACGGATGATGGGAGAGAGTTCCCATTGACAGATTTGATAGAATATGAAACTGAAAGGGGCATAGTCAGTATTACCCACCTGAATGGAGCTAGGGAGATCAGAGTAGAAGCAGATTTAGCAGACTCAAAAACACCTGTACAGCCTATTCTACAGGATATTAGAGAAAATCTAATTCCACAAATGCGTGCCCAGTTCCCATCAGTTATTTCCACTTTTGAAGGACAAGCAAGACAGGGAGACAGGTTTGCAGGCTCCTTTTTATTGGCCGCCCCCCTACTCCTGATTGGGATCTTTTTACTGATTTCTTTGGAGTTCAGGTCCTTTTCTCAGGCATTTTTGATAATATTAATGATTCCTTTAGGTATATTGGGAGCAGCAATGGGCCACTGGATAGAAGCCAA
>JBCDBC010000178.1:0-7931 GCA_039184535.1 Bacteroidota bacterium
ATCGTTGGGCAAACTGCCCTTTTAAAGGCTGAAAATCCCTTTCCCAACTTGCCGAAGCCGCTTTTTACCTCTATCCCTATTATCTGGTCTTTGTATTTTAGGACAAAGTCTACTTCCTGGTCCCCTTCACGCCAGTAAAAAAGCTCGTAACCGTTCTTAAGTGAGTCATTAAGGAGATAGGCTCCTATGGCCGACTTTACCCATCTACCCCAATCAGTTGGGCTCTCTGATACTTCCTTAAAGCTTCTTTCACTTAGTGCAGAAATTAGGGCGGTATTGTGTACTTGGAACCTGGGGCTCGAACTCTTTTTTTGAATAATTGACTTAGAATATTTCCCTAAGCTCCCTAATAGACCAGCCGTATCTAGAAGTTTTAAATAATGAGAAAGGGTAGTTGTATTCCCTGCATCAGTTAACTGACCGAGGATTTTATTTAAAGAAAGAATCTGACCAGAGTAAAGGCAGCCGAATTCAAACAGTCTTTTCATAAGAGCAGGTTTAGCTACTCTGGTCATCATAAGAATATCCTTAGATATACTGGTCTCAATCAGCGCATCTCGCACATATCTTTTCCAGCGATCTTCTTCCTCGAATAGAAAAGTAGCACCAGGATACCCTCCGAACCATACAAATTCAGCCTCGCTAATCCCAAAGGCCGCTTCCATTTCAGTGTAAGACCAATGCCCTACATAGATAGCTTCAAATCTGCCTGCCAGGGATTCCGTCAATCCTTTTTGGATAAGTAGCCGGGATGATCCAAGGATAATCACCTTTACTTCAACCCCATTTAAGTTGTCCTGATCCCATTCTTTCTTCACATATTCACTCCAGTTATCAATCTTTTGGATCTCATCTATTACTAGTAGAAACTGTGAAGAGCCAGCTTGCCTTTTTTTCAACCTAGCTACCTCCCATTGTTGGCTAATCCATGTAGCAGGCGTTAAGACTATACCATCTGCTGTCGCAAAATGAGAAGGAATTTCTGTTGACTGTAAGAACTGATTAACCAAGGTAGTCTTCCCCACCTGCCTGGGCCCATAAATTACCTGAATGAATTTTCGCTCCTCATTCAATATGCGCTTCTTAAGAACCTTAATATATGAACGTTGAAATTTCATTTTTTACTCAGTGAATTGAGTAAAAATACTCAATATATTGAGTAAATCAATTGACACCCCTAATAAATTACCTCTGAAGCAGATGCGTTTTGCTTAATAGTCAGCAAACAGATCACAGACTACGTGATAGGGAGAAAGCTAACAAGATATCCTTCTAAAATCAGTATAGGCGGCAGCTATTCTTCCAGATTAGTAGACAAAGTTGAAGGCCATAGCCAAACGTTTAGGCTGGCATTAGATGTGTTTAGGTAGATACTTTAAAAAAGGGTAATAGGAGAAATTTTCAGAAATTCCTTCCAACTAATTCTATTATCACTGATTAAGTACATTCTCTTTGGAGAATACAATCTTTTAAAGGCTGAAAATCCTTTACCTACTTCAATGGAACCACAGTTTGCTCAATACACCGAGCTAATTTACTCAGTGTATTGAGCAAAATAGAAATGATTCCATTTATTAGGCTTCAAAAGCTAATGATTGACTGTATCCCTTTAAGACTTGAAACTTTAATCCATTCTCACAGCTTTTGACCTCCTTATCTCTTTCAAGGGAATAAATATTACTCTACCCGCAGTGCCTCAGCGGGGTGTGAGAAGGCTAGCTTAGTCAAATGATAAGCCATAGTTGCGAGAACTATGGAAAATATGATAAGTAAGGGAAAGAGATAGAACCAGCTCCCCACTTCAATCCTGATAGCAAAATCGGCAAGCCACTCATTTGCACTCCAATAAATTAGTGGAAATCCAATCATGGCGGCTAACATGATCATTGCCACAAAGCGCTTACTCAGCAGCACAAAAATGGAGGAAACGGAAGCACCAAGTATCTTTCTGATGGAAATCTCTTTTTGTTTCCTGGAACTGTAGTGGATGATAATCCCCAGTAGTCCTAAACAGGCCAAAAAGATAGCGATGAAGGAGAACAGGCTTAGCAACTTGCCTAACCGTTCTTCTTGATTGAGGTTTTGATTGTAGAAATCATCTTGGAAGGCATAGGAAAAAACATCTCCTGGGTAAAAAGTAAAAAAGGTTTCTTCTATCTGAGAGATCACTGATGCTATGTTTATTTCAGGGGCAACCTTTATGGCAAGATATGAATACCAGTTTGAATTAGTAATGATAAGCGGTTCCACTGTTTCTTTAGGAGAAATCCACAGAAAATCTTCCACTACGCCTGTGATGGGATAGGTTCCCCGATTGTTGGCGATTTGAACAGTTAAGGCTTCTTCAGCCGTTCCTAGCCCATGATACTTGAGAAAGGCTTCATTTATAATCACCCCTCTGTTTTCTTCCTTTTCTCCATTATACCACATTCTCCCTGCCTTTAACTTTATCCCATAGGTATTTAAGAGATCATATCCCCCTTTTAGCTCTCGGCATGAAAAAGACTCATCTTTTCCTCCACCAGAGAACCTGTAGCCTGCCATATGAATAGAACTTTCTCCTGCCCTATTATGGATGGCAAGATTTGTGGCAGAAACAATAGTAGGATGCTGCTCAAGTTCATTTTCGAAGCGAATTCTATTTTGTGAAATATTTCCCTCCTCAACCAGTATAGGCGCTTTTAGCAGGATAATTCTATCCATGTCAAAGCCTAGCTCACGCTCCTGTATCTTATCCAGTTGAGATAGTACTACCAGAGTGCCGGAGAGAAGACAGATCGAAATGACAAACTGAACAGTGGTTAACCCATCCGAGAATAAAGATTTGGCGGAAATAGTTTCTGGTAAGATGGACCCTTTCAAAGTCTGGATGGGAGATAATTTCATCAAGCGAAAAGCAGGATATCCTATGGTAATAACAGCTCCTAATAGTACTATTCCCCCGAATGCCCACAGATAAGAATAAAATTGGGCGTCTACTAAAATTTCCTGCCCCACTAGTTCTTCCAGATAAGGGAAAAAGATCATCAATAGGACCCCTCCTGCTACCAATGCTATGAGGTAATAGGATATAAACTCTAAGGTAAACTGGTAAAAAATTTCCCTATTTTTCACCCCCATCACTTTCCTTACTCCTACTTCCTTCAAACGATATATCATCCCTGATAAGGTAAGATTTACGAAGTTTATTCCAGCTATTAAGAATATGAGTACCCCAATGAGAATCAGGAAATACAAGCTGGTAGTAGGGATACTCCCCGAAGAGAACTCAGAATTATCTCCAAAATGTAGGTTTCCAATCTTCACAAATGAAAGCTTAGCCTCCTCGCCATGCTTGGCAGCTATTGTAGAATTGTAATTGGAAAGACTTAGCTGAAGCTTTTCTGTTAGGTCCTGAGGTCTTGTTCCTTTTTTTAGGCTTACATAGGTATAGAAATATCTCCATTCCCACTCATATCCCTTGCCGTATTCTACATAAAAGTCTGAAGCATTTAGCTCTTCAATAGGCATTAGGAGTGGGAATTGAAGGTGGGAGTTTGGAGGAGGATCTTTTATGATTGCCCCTATCTGGTAGGTTCCTGCTGTCATCGAGTATCCCTTAATTTCCACAGTCTTACCCACAAATCCTGAGGAGTGATCAAAATATCTTTTTGCTACACTTTCTGTCAGGATTATGCTTTTAGGAATTTGGAAGACCGTTTCAGCATTACCTTCAAGAAAAGTATATGAGAATACCTCAAAAAAACTGCTGTCTACGTAGTAGAAATTCTCTATGGACATTGGCTCTCTGCTTCCTTTTCTCTCTTGTGATGAGAGTATGGCTTCTCCAAAAGAACCATGAATCCGACATGTTTGAAGTACTTCAGGAATATCTTGTAGAAGTTTGGGACCAAGTGCTCTGGGGGACTTCCCAATAAAGTCTCCCTGATTTAGTTGGGGTACTCCGTTCTTTGTGTCTACTAGTTCTACTCTGTAAGTGTCATCAGCCAAGGGGTGAATCTGATCAAAGCTGAATTCATAGTTTACATACAGGAAAAGAAGAAAAGAGGTAGCAAAAGCAACAGCTAATCCACCTATTTTCAGCAGAGAGAATACTTTATTATGAGCAAGCTGTCTCCAAATTACCTTCAAATAATGGCTAAACATATTTCTTATATACGTTAATCAGAGTCCAAAATTAACATAATTCAACGGACAGGAGTCCGATACCTAACCGTTTACAAACAGGAGCTTGTAAACCATCCCCATTGAGATGAAACAAGCTCCAGCTTGCTTCAAGTTAAGTGAAGGACTCCTGTCCTGATACATGACTAGCTCAGAAATAGACCAGTGTTATCCTCAATATCCTCTAATAAGTCCACAGCAAAAACACCCTCTCCAGTTTCATAGTAGGAAGCACTACTGTATACGTAATGGACTGGATCATTCACTATCCTCGCTTTGACTGGATTTTGATGAATATAGTTCAGCTTCTGTCGAATAAAAGCAGGGCTGTACAGGAGAACGGGATAATGCCCCCGCATCCAAATCTGATGTTTTGAGTTTCTTTTGTTCTTTCTTGCCTGAAAAGCCAGGTATTTTACAAGCCATTCTCTCCTACTTTCAACTTGCAGAGTATTCTGAATATAATTCAGGAAAAGGTTAGCAGAATAAGACTTGATACTCTTCATCATAAATGCAAGAGGCGTATTACCTGTGGCTTGGACAAGCAAGTGAACATGACTAGGCATAATCACAAATGCGTGGACTTTCAGCCTTTTTTCTCTTTGGCAAAATACGAGGGTCTCCAAAAAGAGATCACTGTACGCGGAGCGGGTGAAAAGATCAATCCAATCAACGAGGGTTAAAGTAAGGAAGTGCAGGCCGTATTGATCAGTAATTTGACGGGCCATAACCTTAAACTAGAAAAAATTCTGCATTTCTCGAGTAAACGGACAGGAGTCCGTAACCTGAAACCATACAAGCAGGAGCTTGTAAGCTATCAAATAGAGATGTAACAAGCTCCTGCTTGTTTCATAGCAAGTGAAGGACCATGTGCCGGAGAACCATCCGGTATCCTGTCCTTCTTAAGACTAAAACTGCAACTGCACCCCAAAGAGCACCTGCCTGGGAGCGGTAAATCTAGCTGGGTTGAATGGAGGAATTCCGTTATTCTGGGGATCAGGGAAGAGGGGGTCTCGCACTTCCAGAGGAAGAGGGTCTCCAAACTCGTATGCGTCACCTGTAACGCCATTGACGATGGCGGCTGAGCGATAGTTGGTGAGATTGGTAACTGCCACACTTAAAGAAAGAGTAGCTGGTCCCAGGGTAAAGTCCCTGCTCAGAGAAGCATCTGTCCAGAACCAATATGTCCCTACCTCATCAAAGGGCCTATCATCCAAACGCTCATATTCTGGCCTGCCTGTAAAGTCATTTACCCTTGCCAAGGTGAAGGGTGTATACCTAAGACCTGATTTCCAGGTGGAGCTCACACTCAGCCTGAATCCTTTCAATGGAAATCCGCCTATGTAAACAGAAGAATCTGGTGTGAATAGCGCTAATAACTTCAGATCAAAGGGTCTGTCCCATGCGAGAAATTGTTCCTCAGTCGTATTCACAAAACCCTGCTGGACTATCTGAAGCCCTGACTCAGCAGCAGAGTTCGATTTCCCTGTTGCCACACTGTATGAACCTGAAACGGTTCCCATAAAGGACTTCCCAATCCGCTTGGTTAGGGCTACCTCTATCCCCCGAATTCTGGCATAGTCCTGATTGATGAAGAAGCTTCTAGCTACAATAATTCCAATAGGATCAGGTACTTCTATTCTCCTTCTGATGATGTAATCAAACTTATCATTGTAGAAGGCTACCATGGTAAGGGCCAAGTCTCTCGTCAACTGAGATTTAAGCCCGATCTCATAAGATACCGTTACCTCCGGATTAAGGTTGGGATTCCCTAAATCAGCCAGGAATGAGTTATCTCTAAACTCAGGTGCCAGCCCTTGGTAGACCATCCTTGGATGAGGCAGGCGCATGCTGTGGCTATAATTGAAGTAGAGTACGTTATTATCACTTACCGGAAAGGAAACATTGATACGTGGAAGCAGGCGGGCTTTCCATCTCCTTCCAAACAGCTTAGTGGTCTCATTCAGGTAATTCTCACGCGTAACATCCAGGATCAAGGCATTCTGACTTTCTACCTGCTCATCCACAAATTTTCCAGGTGCCCAGTAATTGAGCCTTGCCCCTAATACAGCTATGATTCCTTTGTAGCGGATTTCATCTTGAAAGAATAAGCCTCCAGTTGCTGGAGAAACATTCCAGACGTCGCTACTCTGGCCAAGCTGATTAGAGGGGGTGGTTAACGTATCATTGATACGGATAGGTGCTCCTACCCATGGACGACTCACATCTATCCATTGGTAGTTTTGTTCTTTGTGCTCCAGGCCAAAGTTCAGGTAGTGGACCTTGCTTTTTGATTGGTAGCTGAACTTACCCTTGAAGGTATACTCCTGTACGTAATGGTCATGCCAAAGAGTAGCTATCCCTCCATTATTGGTGAGGCCTGGTCCCGGGAATACATAGACCACATCGTCCAGCGGATTAAATACATCTACCGGATCTGTAACTATAGATGCAGGATCCAGAATTTGATCAACTGTTTCCGTCCTAAAGGGTCTTCCGTTAGCGTCAGCCCGGAGGTTAGTGAATAAACGTCCTCCTGATAGCTCCATGGTCCACTGCTCTCCTAATACCCCTCGCAGGCTGAGAACGGATAAGTTAGACCTATGGGTATAGGTATTGGCCTGATCCATGTCCAGGCTGAATCTGTATTGGAAACCGGGAGTAACCACAGCATCATTTCCTATGACCTGTAGGCTACGAGTATTCTGGTTGATGTTTAAGCTATGCTGATTGGTGAGGGTGATCTTCCATCCTGGCTTCACATTATAAGCCAACTTTAGCGTATTGGACCATCGGTTATCCTGACGAGGCGCCCAGGAAGTTTCATCATCCAAGATAGAGCTCCTAAGTTGGTCTGCTGTTACGCGAAAGTAGGTATCTGTCAGGAAGGCACTTCCTCCCACAAAGAAGCTAAGCTTGTCCTTTATAATGGGCCCACTAACACTCACATCCATCTGGTCTGTATTCCAGCTGGGGCCTTGGTTTTTGTTGAAGCCTAAGTTATCTCTTTGATAATCAAGATTCACTGAGAATTTCTCTCCTCCCTCCTTAATCCTGGTTAGTACTACTCCTGAAGTTCCTGAGCCAAACTCCACCCCACTTCCTCCGGTGATCAGTTCTACATCTTTTACAGCCAGCGCATTCACATCTACCCCAAAGCCTGTACCTGCTAGGGGGTCCTGCGCATTTATGCCATCTATCAGATATTCCGTCTCATATACCCTTCCCCCCCTAATTTGCACGCCATCAGGGGTTTCATTTACGCCCACCTGCATGGCTACTATCTCCTGCACATTTTTCACGCCCATCTCATTAATCTCATCCTCTGTTATGAGTACCTGAGACTGCCCTGACTCCAGATTGATGAGGGTTCTCTGTCCTACGATTTCTACTTCTCCCAGGGTTTGAACACTAGAATTCAGGCTTGAATTGAGTTCATTCTTACCTCCTCCTAGCCTTATTCCGTTGAAGATTTTTTCTGCATAGCCTATGTAGGAGAACCTAATAGAATAATCTCCCGGTTTGATACCCTCAATGGTATATCTACCATCTTCCTGGCTAAAAGCACCTTTATAGGTACCGATAATAAAAATGGAGGCTCCTGCCAGCGGTTCGCGTGTTTCAGCATCTATGATGCGTCCACTAAGAGAGGCTGTTTGCGCCAATCCCAGGTATGGGAGAAACAGAATAGATAGAAAAAACCAAAGGGTCCTGGTCATGCGTGGATGTGTACAAATTTGGCTAAATATCGGGATGCTTTAGGTAGC
>JBCDBC010000179.1:0-7903 GCA_039184535.1 Bacteroidota bacterium
GTAGCTAGCTATGATCTATTGAATGATGCTTCTCCCTTGAGAAAAGAGATCATAGAAGGAGTAGACATAGTGGTCTACAGAGAGTTGACAGGTGGAATCTACTTTGGAAGTCCAAGAGGAAGATCTGAGGATGGTCAAATGGCCTTTGATACCTGTACCTACAGCAGAGAAGAAATTGAAAGAGTGGCGGTAAGAGCTTTTGAGGCAGCGAGGAGGAGAAGAAATAAATTGACTTTGGTAGACAAGGCCAATGTACTGGCCACTTCCAGACTATGGAGAGAAGTCGTAACTGAAATGGCGAGCAGCCAGTTTCCGGACGTGGACTATGATACCATGTTTGTGGATAATGCCGCTATGAAACTCATCCAGAATCCAGGCTTCTTTGATGTGATTCTCACTGGAAACCTATTTGGGGATATACTGTCTGATGCGGCCTCAGTATTAGCGGGTTCTTTGGGGATGTTACCATCAGCTTCTTTGGGTAAGAAGACCAGCTTGTTTGAGCCGGTACATGGTTCTTATCCTCAGGCCACCGGAAAAGGGATAGCCAATCCTATGGCTACCATCTTATCTGCGGCTATGCTACTGGAAGATGGACTGGGACTGGCTAAGGAAGCTGTCGTTATCCGCAAGGCCATTTTATCAGCTATGGAGAATGGCTATATAACAGAAGATATCCAAGGTGGGAAAAAGAGTACTACAGAAGTAGGAGATTACGTTGCTTCTTTCATAGAGAAGAACTATGCCGTACCTGCTTCGTAAGCATATACATCCCACATCTTCCTGACAGAAAGCGTTCATAGTACTGACTTCATGCAAAATATCAGCACAATTTTCTCTAAGGAGATAGCCTCTTTTCTGAATTCTCTGATAGCCTACATAGTGATGGCTGTCTTTTTAATTGGAGTAGGGGTATTCTGCTGGTTATTTGAGTTTAATATACTGGAGAATGGGTATGCCAGCCTAGATACCCTCTTTGAATATGCGCCCTTCATGTTTTTGTTCCTGATTCCCGCCATTACCATGCGGGCTTTTTCAGAAGAAATTAAGACAGGGACTATAGAACTGCTATCCACCAAGCCCTTAACTGACTGGCAAATCATCCTCGGGAAATACTTGGCAGCCGTTTTTCTGGTATTCCTATCCTTACTTCCCACCATTATATATGCGGTTACAGTTTACCGTTTAGGAGAACCTGTGGGGAATATGGATATGGGCGCTACCATAGGCGCGTACATTGGGCTGTTTTTCCTGGGAGCCATTTTCGCCTCCATTGGGCTGTTTACCTCAGCCTTGACGGAAAATCAGATCGTAGCTTTTATACTGGGAGTGTTCTGCTGTTTTGTATTCTTCCTGGCCTTTGACTTTCTCTCAAGCGTGAAGTCTCTGAGTGCGGTAAATGCTTTCTTAATAAGAATAGGCATACTGGAGCATTATCAGAGCATCAGCAGGGGAGTGATAGATACACGGGATGCCCTTTACTTTATCAGCTTTGTCAGTATTACCCTCGTCTTAACCTGGCTTGTATTCTTATCCAGAAAAAAGTAATGGCAGAATCCAAACATAAACAGTTAAGAGTACAGGCACTCCTCATTATAGGGCTGATCATATTCCTGAATCTGCTGGCCTCACGCTATTTCTATAGATGGGACCTGACAAAAGAGAAAAGGTATTCTCTCTCAGAGGTAAGTAAGCAGACTGCCAAAGAGTTGGAAGCGCCTATGCTGATTTCCATTTACCTGGATGGCGACTTTCCCCCACTCATCAGGAAGTTTCAGGAAACCATTCGAACCACCATTTTAGAACTGAAGCAGTATGGCGGGGCTAAACTAGAGTTTGAGTTTATAGATCCGAGTAAGAATCCAGAATTACTGAAGACATTTCGGGAAAGAAATCTTACTCCTATTCCGGTTAGCATTAGGACCTCTGCTACAGATGTGGCTAGAAAAGAAATGTTTCACTATGCTAAGTTTAGATATAGAGATAGGGAACAATATGTGGATCTGTTAAAAGGGTGTGTGTTTCCTTCTGGCGAAGTGAACTTTGGGAAAGCTGAGTCGGACCTGGAATATAAGCTGGTTTCCACTATGAGAAACCTAGCCAAGGAAGACGGAGGAGTCATTGTTTTGCTAGGAGGGCATGGAGAGAAAAGGTTAGACCAAATCTCTTTTGATCTGGGTACGGAGATCCAAAACTCCTACAACCTATTCACCTTCGACATGAAAGCCAATCCGGGGAAGAGCTTGAGTCCGGACATAGATGTCATAGTAATTCTTGATCCTACAGAGCCTTTCTCAGAAAGAGATAAGTATGAGCTGGACCAGTACCTTATCAGAGGAGGAAGCATTCTATGGCTGGTAGGTCAGGAAACGGTAGACCTGGATTTATATCAGAAGCGGGCTACCCTTACAGACTTACGAGAGCTGAACCTGGATGATATGTTTAACCGCTACGGCTTTAAGATTAACTATGACCTGATACAGGACATCAATTGTGAAAAGACGGAAGTATTTCGGGAAGGGCCCTCGGGAGGGATCTTTGATGCCTACCCATGGATCTTTTATCCCCTCATCTACTCTTTCTCAGATAATCCTATCAATAGAAACGTAGAGACGCTCTTACTGAGAAATGCTTCCAGCATAGACACCTTTGCTCAGGAGAACGTAAAGAAAACGGTCATCATGACTACTTCTCCTAATAGTCGGACGGTAGAGGGCAAGCAGTTTATAGACCTGAATCAGTATTTGCTGGACCCACCACCAGAGCAATTATTCATAGGGCAAGGGCCTCATATTACCGGTCTTCTGCTGGAAGGTCAGTTTAACTCTGTATTTACGGGTAGAGTCAGCGAGGAGATCCTGCTGGACTCTTTAGCTAAGGAGATGCCCACTGCTACTTTTGGGGCTCAGAATAACCCCATAGCGCCCGGAAAGATGGTGGTGATATCTGATGGAGACTTTGCCAGTAGCAAAAGCAATCGTGGGCAGGCTTCTCCCTATCTTCCCTACGATAATAAAACATTTCTCATGAATGCCATAGATTATTTGGCAGGAGACATAGCGCTCACCCAGATCAGATCTAAGGAAGTGGTAGCTAGAAACCTGAATAAGAGGAAGATAGCTGAAAATGAAACCTTCATCAAAAGCCTCAATTTATTACTCCCCATAGGCCTCATTTTGCTCTTTGGGCTAGCCAGATATGTATGGCGTAAAAGGAAATTCTCCTCTTCCGGAAAAAGAGCCTAATATTTTACCAATTGGTTTGGTGGTTCGAAATCTTTTCTCTAACTTGCGACTCCATTTGCGGGAGGTAACACATATTCACTACACGTGGATGATGAAAACCTTAAGATAGAGAGTCAAATTTCTATCGATTACATACCACTTCAAGGCAATGCCTCAGATTATTCTGGAGTATCCAGGAAGTGAGAAAGTGAATGTTGACTGGAGGTTTGTGCCTTTAAGAATGTTCATAGGAAGCACAACAGTGCAAAGTCCCCTTCACTTTACTCACCCCATACGGAAATTGTCATTTAAGTGGTTCAGGTAGCAAAATGAAATGCTATGCTGAATTTTTGTGTAAGTAAGAAGTTGCAACGATTTATATATAAAGCTAAATGCCAACTATATCGCAATTAGTAAGGAAAGGAAGAAAAGTAAAGCCGGAGAACAGCAAGTCTCCTGCCCTTGATTCCTGTCCACAAAAAAGAGGAGTTTGTTTGAGAGTGTATACGACTACTCCCAAGAAACCTAATTCAGCCCTGAGGAAAGTTGCCAGGGTAAGATTGTCCAACTCTAAGGAAGTGAACGCCTACATAGGAGGAGAAGGACACAATCTGCAGGAGCACTCTATAGTGCTGGTTAGAGGAGGAAGAGTAAAAGACCTACCTGGTGTAAGATACCACGTAGTAAGAGGGGCACTGGATACAGCAGGAGTGGAAGACAGAAGACAAGCACGTTCTAAGTATGGCGCTAAAAGGCCTAAGAAATAAATAGTATGAGGAAATCAAGACCCAAAGAACGGAAACACTTGCCTGATCCTAAGTACAACGATCAGTTGGTGAGCAAATTTGTGAGAAGCCTCATGGTAGACGGGAAGAAAAGCACGGCTTTCAGAATCTTTTATGGGGCCATGGATATAGTAGAGGCCCGTACTGAAGCAAGTGGGGTTGAGGTATTTAAAGCAGCGCTGAATAACATCATGCCTGCAGTAGAAGTGAAAAGTAGAAGAGTAGGTGGTTCTACCTTCCAGGTACCCACTGAAGTAAAGCCCAAGCGTAAGATAGGATTGGGAATTAAGTGGTTGATTAAGTACGCCAAAGCCAGAAATGGTAAGTCTATGAAAGACAAATTGGCGGCTGAGATTTTGGCAGCAGCTAACGGTGAAGGAGCAGCAGTAAAGAAGAGAGAAGACACACACCGTATGGCAGAAGCCAACAGAGCTTTTTCACATTTCAGATTTTAAGTTATTCCATATACTACAAGTAACTAACGGAGATTTAACCAATGAAAAAGGTACCCCTTAAACATATCCGAAACATAGGAATCAGTGCTCATATCGATGCTGGTAAAACTACCACCACCGAAAGGATTCTCTACTACACCGGTATCTCCCATAAGATTGGTGAGGTGCATGATGGTGCAGCTACTATGGACTGGATGGAGCAGGAACAAGAGAGAGGGATTACCATTACTTCTGCCGCTACCACTACATATTGGCCCTATGAAGATGTTCAGCATCGTATCAACATCATTGATACTCCTGGACACGTGGACTTTACTGTAGAGGTGGAGCGTTCTCTGCGTGTGTTAGATGGAGCCGTTGCTCTGTTTTGCTCAGTAGGTGCTGTAGAGCCCCAGAGTGAAACTGTTTGGCGCCAGATGGAAAAGTACAAGGTGCCCCGTATCGGGTTTGTAAATAAAATGGACCGTTCAGGTGCAGACTTCTTTGAAGCTGTTAAGCAGGTAAAAGACATGCTGAACGGAAACCCTGTACCCATTCAGGTACCCATCGGAGCTGAAGTAGACTTTAAAGGTGTTGTAGACCTGATTGAAAATAAAGCCATTGTTTGGAATGAGCATGACATGGGGATGACCTATGAAGAAATACCTATTCCTGATGATTTGGTAGATACAGTGGAAGAGTGGAGAGGATACATGATAGAGGCTATTGCCGAGTTTGATGATGATCTATTGGAGAAATTCTTTGATGATCCGGATTCTATCACTGTAGAAGAAACCAAGAAAGCACTTCGTGATGCTACGCTATCACGTAAGATCACTCCTATGATGTGTGGATCTGCTTTCAAAAATAAAGGTGTTCAGGCACTTCTGGATGCTGTTTGTTATCTGCTTCCTGCCCCTACCGAGGTGGAGGCTGTAGAAGGGATCAATCCTGATACAGAGGAAACAGAGACTCGTTCAGCAGACATAGATGCCCCATTCACTGCACTGGCATTTAAAATCATGACTGACCCATACGTAGGTCGTTTGACTTTCTTCCGTGTATATTCTGGTGCACTGAATGCCGGTTCTTATGTATTAAATAACAGAAGCGGGGATAAAGGTAGAGTAGGTCGTATTCTGCAAATGCACTCTAACAAGCAGAATGAGATCAAGCGTGTGGAAGCTGGAGACATTGCGGCGGCAGTAGGATTGAAAAATATCCGTACAGGAGATACGCTGACAGACATGGATAACCCATTAAATTTGGAGTCCATTACCTTCCCTGATCCAGTAATCAAGCTGGCTATCGAGCCTAAGTCTCAGAAGGATGAAGATAAGCTGGGTACAGGATTAGCCAAGCTGTCTGAAGAGGATCCAACCTTCAGAGCTTCTACTGACGAAGAAACTGGTCAGACCATCATCGCTGGTATGGGTGAGCTTCACCTGGAGATTATCGTTGACCGTCTGAGAAGAGAATTTAAAGTAGAGGTGAACCAGGGTCAGCCTCAGGTATCTTACCGTGAAGCCATCCTCGGAAGTGTGGAGCATAGAGAGACTTACAAGAAGCAGACGGGTGGTCGTGGTAAGTTTGCAGATATCTCTGTTGAGATTATGCCTACTGAAAACGGTCAGGGCTTCGAGTTTGTGAATGAGATTAAAGGTGGATCTATTCCTAAAGAATTTATCCCATCTGTAGAAAAAGGCTTGAAAGAGGCCATGGGTAACGGTGTACTGGCAGGATATCCGCTGGAAGGACTGAAGGTAAGACTGTATGATGGTAGTTTCCACGCAGTGGACTCCGATCAGCTTTCTTTCGAACTGGCAGGACGTCTGGCATTCAGAAACGCTGCGGGTAAAGCCAAGCCGATTCTGAAAGAGCCTATCATGGCAGTGGAAGTAGTTACTCCAGAAGAATACATGGGTAACGTTGTAGGAGACTTGAACAGAAGAAGAGGTAAAATTGAGGAGATGGGAGACCGTGGTAACTCCAAGGTAGTAAAGGCTAAAGTGCCTTTGTCAGAGCTCTTTGGATATGTTACTTCTCTAAGAACCATTTCTTCAGGACGTGCATCTTCAACAATGCAGTTTTCTCACTACGAGCAAACACCAAATAATATTCAGGAAGAAGTTGTGGCAAAAGTAAAAGGATTGGCTAAGGCTTAGCCAATCCTTTTTCTATGAAAATAGATTGAAATGACCCAGAAGATTAGAATCAAACTGAAGTCGTACGACCACAATCTGGTAGACAAGTCTGCAGAGAAAATTGTTCGTACTGTAAAATCTACCGGAGCTATCGTTAGTGGACCGATTCCTCTACCAACAGAACGGTCGGTAGTGACGGTAAACCGTTCTCCTCACGTGAACAAGAAATCGAGAGAGCAGTTTGAAATCAGCTCTTACAAAAGACTGATAGACATCTTTAGCTCCAGTTCTAAAACGGTAGATGTGCTGATGAAGCTTGAGCTACCTAGTGGAGTAGATGTAGAGATTAAGGTGTGATAGGCTAAGACCTGATTGACTGTTGTACTAAAGGTTTGATTGACGTTTAATTCAGACAAAGATGGCTGGAATAATAGGAAAAAAAGTAGGGATGACAAGTGTCTTCGATGCAGATCGAAAGAATATACCTTGTACCCTTATCTACGCAGAACCCAATGTAGTAACTCAGGTAAAAACTGAGGATACTGACGGGTACACTGCTGTGCAGCTAGGATTTGATGAGGCGAAGGAAAAAAATACTTCTCAGGCACTTCAAGGCCACTTTAGCAAGGCTGGAACTACGCCTAAGCGGAAGTTGGCAGAGTTTGACTTCGAAGGAGAAGAGTTTAGCCTGGGAGATACCGTGGGAGTAGACATTTTCGAAGAAGGTGAATTTGTGGATGTTACCGGAATTTCAAAAGGTAAAGGCTTCCAGGGTGTAGTAAAAAGACACGGTTTCCACGGAGTGGGAGGAAGAACACACGGTCAGCATAACCGTGAAAGAGCACCAGGTTCTCTGGGTCCAGGTTCTACCCCCTCAAGGGTATTCAAAGGAATGAAGATGGCGGGGAAAACTGGAAACGGAAGAGTACAGGTTCAAAACTTGAGGGTTCTGAAGATTATTCCTGAAAAAAATCTTCTGGTTATTTCTGGTTCTGTACCAGGACACAAAGGTTCATATGTAATAGTTGAGAAATAGGATGGAACTATCAGTATATACCATAGAAGGAAAAGAGACCGGTAGAGCAGCTTACCTCTCAGACAGAGTCTTTGACCTGGAGAATCCTAATGACCACGCCATTTATCAGGACGTAAGACTGATTATGGCTAATCAACGCCAGGGTACTCACAAGGCAAAAGAGAGAGCAGAGATTACCGGTAGTACAAGGAAATTGTACAGACAAAAAGGGACTGGTAATGCCAGAGTAGGTTCTGCAAAATCTCCCACACGCAGACACGGGGGAAGAATCTTTGGCCCA
>JBCDBC010000180.1:0-7902 GCA_039184535.1 Bacteroidota bacterium
CTTTGTTTGGGGATCAAGGCCAAAAATTCTGCACTCAATAGGAAAGGAAGATGAATGTCTATCAAGTACTGTCCCATGCTAAGTATTTCAAAGACTATAACTAAAGAACGTTGGCTATTAGCAAAACTTTTTCCATGTAGGCTATTCTACGAAATCATAGTATCAGTCTCAAGTCTTTCTTACATAATGGAGTAACATCCCAAAAGGTACTGAAAGAGTACTAGTAGATTCGTAAAATTCGCCTTTTATTTGTGGCATGGCAGAATCAATCATACTCACGGAAGGGGTAAGTAGGGAAGCGCGCTATAAAGAACTTCTCCCCCAAATCAAAGCAGTTATAGAAGCGGAAACAGACCTCATCGCGAACCTGGCAAATGTGGCCGCCATGCTGCATGAAGCCCTGGGATTTTTCTGGGTAGGTTTCTACCGCATGAATGAAGCAGGAAATGAGTTGGTGTTAGGCCCTTTTCAGGGACCCTTAGCCTGTACACGTATAGGCATGGGCAAAGGGGTATGTGGTACTTCCGCCGAACAGCAACAAACCCTCATAGTACCGAATGTGGATGCCTTTCCAGGACACATTGCCTGCAGCAGCTTATCCAAGTCGGAAATAGTGGTTCCTCTCATGGCTGATGGACAGACGAAATTGATTCTGGACGTTGACAGCGCAAAGCTGGATGACTTTTCAGAGGTGGATCAGGTCTATCTGGAGAAAGTGATGGAGTTGTTAAAAGAATTACATTACACAGAGAAATAAACGCTTAGCGACTTAGCGGCTTTGCGTGAGAAAATGATTCACGCCAAGACGCAAAGCCGCAAAGAATAGAAACTCAAAAGTGAATTTGGGGATTAAAATCAAAAAATTGAATGCTTTAGTCGCGCTGGGCGTCACTCCACCGATCGTGGGCGGCATGTGTATGGCATTGGAGGGACACAGCCTTTTTGCCTTCTTTTTTGGCGACTGCAAAAAGAAGGTCCCGCGGAAGGCGACGAAGCACTGGAATAACAGCCTTGAGAACCCACAAAAATCAGCAAAATGAACACCATTCGTTTTGCCGTAGTAGGCCTGGGACATATCGGGAAGCGACATGCGGCTATCATACAGCAGATGGAGCATGCAGAATTGGTGGCTGTATGTGATGTGCGAGAAGAGTTAGAGGGAGAATATCCTGATCTACCCTTTTTTAGTCAGTTAGCAGAGCTACTTGAGAAATCTCCTGAATTTGATGTACTAAGCATAGCCACGCCCAACGGGTTACATGCTTCACAAGCCATTCAAGGACTGAAAGCCGGTAAGCATGTCATCATAGAAAAGCCTATGGCCCTCAGTAAGAAAGACTGTGAGGAGGTTATACATACTGCACTTGACGCTTCCAAAAAAGTTTTCTGCGTCATGCAGAACCGCTATTCCCCGCCAGCAGTCTGGATAAAGTCGGTCATGGAAGAAGGATACTTAGGGAAAATTCATCTGGTGCAGTTCAACTGCTACTGGAACAGAGACGAACGCTACTACCGAAAGGGTGACTGGCATGGAACAGCAGATTTGGATGGGGGAACCCTTTTCACCCAGTTTTCCCACTTCATAGACATGATGAACTGGCTGTTTGGGAACATCACCAACATACAGGCTCAGTTCTACGATATGAACCATCAGGAGCTCACGGACTTTGAAGATACAGGCCTCATCCAGTTTGAGTTCGTCCAGGGGGGGGCGGGCAGCATTCAATACTCCACCGCTACCTGGGACAAGAACTTCGAAAGTAGCATGACTATCCTTGGGGAGAAAGGCACCATCAAGCTAGGTGGCCAATACATGGAGAAGGTCGTTTACTGTCATGTGGATGGACTTGCCTTCCCGGAACTTCCCCCTGCCAGCCCCGCTTACGACTACGGCCCTTACAAAGGCTCCGCCGCCAACCACCATTATGTCTTCGACAATGTCATCAAAACCCTCAACGGTGAAGGCACCATCGCCACCAACGCCATGGAAGGCATGAAGGTGGTAGATATCATTGAAAGGATTTATGGGTTGAAATAAGCTTATCAGAATGTATGGACCGGCTGTTTCAACTGCCGAATACAGCTCAATAGGAGCAGCAGCTTGGTAGAAAAAGGGTAAATATTTTATTAGCCTTGGAGAGGCGGCACCTACAGATATCATTAGGTTCCGCCCCTAATGGGGCTAATTTAATCCACCTGTTTCAGGCTACCGAGCTGTCAGCCCTAACGGGCTTTAAAAAAAGCGCCGGGTTTAAACCCGACGCCATGTAAATTCAAATATTCTCAATCAGCTTTAAGGCCTTGCCTTTTCTTTTCTATCCTGGATAGAAATGGCGTCTACGGCCTTTTGCTTGATCATGTCGTTGAGTTTGGGGACGTCATTTTCTACGACCTCATACCAACTGCTGAGTTGCTCGTCTATCTTCTCCGTTACTTCCTTGTAGAACTCCTGAGCCTGCTGAGTGGGAGCACCATCTCCTACACCTACCAGACGGGATAAGTGCGCCAGCTTGTTATTCAGCTTAATGGGGAAGTTAAGCGGGTCCTGACGAGAGCGGTTTTTAGTCTGGTAGAGGCTTTTCTCTATCATAGAGATACGCTTCTCTATGCCTTCCGCTTCTTCCAAGATGTCCTTCATGTCCTCATCATCTTTCAAGCGATCTGTGTATCCACCCATCTGCTCTTTCAGATCACGTATGTCTTTAATGGCCTGATGGGTTTCAGTCAGCTTGTCTCTAACGCCTATGAGCATATCAAACTGCTTCTGCATATCCACTATGGTAGCGTCTGTGCGAGGGTCCTTGAGGATGTTAAAGGTTTGCTCCATGGAGTCAGCACCTGCTACCATTCTCACTCGGTATACACCAGGCACTGCCTGAGGTCCGGTCAATCTACCTGCCCACATGATGAGGCCTTTGAAACTTTCGGCATCAGCATAGCGCATATTCCAGTTGAAGTAGTTCATGCCTTTCTTGGCTTCCAGCTTATCCGCTTTCTCCTTGGCTTTGGTAGAGAATCTTCTGATCTCTTCGCCAGATTCCGTCAGGTAAACTAGTTCTACGCCATTGGAATCAGGCTCATTGGCCATGTAGAAATAGGTCATTACCCCACCTGGATGATTCTTCCCTTCACGATAGTTCGGCCTGCTACTGGAACCTCCACGCATACGGTAGGAGTCCATCGGAATAAACAGGTGCTTGTCGGCAGAAGCTACCTGATCCGTTAACTGATGTAGGGGCGTCAGATCATCTATGATCCATAGAGAACGACCCTGCGTAGCTACCACCAGATTTTTGTTCTTCAGGGTAAGGTCAGTGATAGGCACGGTAGGCAGATTCAACTGGAAAGGCTTCCAGCTATTCCCCTCATCAAAGGAGATATACATACCTGTCTCTGTTCCTGCGTATAGTAATCCTCCTTTGTCAGGATCTGCTCTTACCACACGGGTAAAGTGCTCACCATCTATTCCGTTGGTAATCTTCTTCCAGTTTTTTCCGTAGTTGGTTACGTGGTAGAGGTAAGGTGTATAATCTCCCAATTTATAACGGGTTCCAGCTACAAAGGCAGCTCCATCCTCAAACGGATCTGGATCTACGCTATTGAACATCATCCATTCCGGCATATCAGAAGGGGTAACATTCTCCCAGTTCTTTCCACCATCTTTAGATACATGCATGAGTCCATCATCAGATCCAGCCCACAGTAGGTCTTTCTCATATGGAGACTCCGTAGTAGCGAAAATGGTACAGTAGTATTCTACCCCCGTGTTATCCTGTGTGATAGGCCCACCGGAAGAAACCAGTCTGGCTGAGTCATTACGCGTAAGGTCCGGGCTGATGATTTCCCAACTGGCGCCCATGTCATTACTCACGTGTAGGTGGTTAGAAGCTACGTAGAGCTTGTTAGGATCATGTGGAGAATAAAAGATGGGGAAGTTCCACTGGAAGCGGTACTTCATGCCTTCTGCGCCATATCCCATAGGATTGTCAGGCCAAACGTTTACAGCTCTTACTTCGTCAGTTTCATGGTTTACCATGGTGAGGAAACCTCCATAAGATCCACCAAATACGATTTCAGGATTCTCAGGATGGGCTGCTAGATGTGCACTTTCACCACCTGCTGAAGGCTCCCAATCTCTTTCACCTATGCTTCCGCTTCCGGTTCTGTGCGCAATTCTCACAGTAGAATTATCCTGCTGGGCAGCTAATATTCTGTAAGGGAAGTGATTATCAGTAGCCACACGATAAAACTGTGAAGTAGGCTGATTATGGTAAGTAGACCAGTTCACGCCACCATCATAAGATACCTGTGCACCTCCATCATCTCCTATGATCATTCTCTGAGGATCTTCAGGCGCTATCCAAAGCGTATGGTGGTCCCCATGTGGTGCTCTGGCATTTTTGAAGGTCTTACCGCCGTCGGTAGACTTCTGGTAGTCCACGTTCATGACGTATACTACTTCCGGGTCCTGGGTATCAGCTATGATACGGGTGTAGTACCAGGCTCTTTGACGAAGAGCTCTACTTTCATTAATACGGCTCCATGAGTCTCCCCCATCATCAGAGCGATAAACGCCACCATCCTTAGCTTCTATGAGTGCCCAAATTCTATCAGAATTTCCGGCAGCTACGGCTACGCCTATGATACCGTGAGGAGTTTTAGGCATCCCCTTCTTATCGGTAAGTTGCATCCAGTTTTCTCCGCCATCTGTACTTTTCCAAAGGCCAGATCCTTCACCTCCACTGTCCAGGCTGTATGGGGTACGTCTGATTCTCCAGGTAGAAGCATAGACGATTCTCGCATTATTTGGGTCGAGTAGAAGATCTACTGCCCCTGCATCTTCATTGGCGAAGAGGATTTTCGTCCAGCTTTGACCACCATCTGTACTTTTATATACCCCTCTTTCTTCAGAAGACTTGTACAAGTCTCCCATTACGGCGGCGTATACTACATCCGGATTTTGGGGGTGGATACGGATTCTCCCTACATGGCGGGATTTATTCAGACCCATATTGGTCCAGGTCTTTCCGGCGTCAGTAGACTTCCAGATTCCATATCCAAAAGAGACATTTCCTCTGACAGTTTTTTCGCCTCCTCCTACAAAGATGACATTGGGGTCAGATTCTGCCACAGCAATGGCGCCTATGGAACCCCCAAAGTATCCATCAGATACATTCTTCCAGGTAGAACCGCCATCATCCGTTCTCCAGACACCTCCTCCGGTAGAACCGAAGTAGAAACGGTTAGGGATGCCTTTTACGCCCGTAACTGCACAAGAGCGACCTCCTCTGAAGGGACCTACCAGGCGATATTCCATGGCATCATAAAGGGCTTCATCATAAGTAGTAGTGGGGAGTTCTTCAACCTTTCCTCTTTTCTTTTTCTGCGCCTGCAAATGGGTTGTAGTTCCCATCAGCAAACAAAGGAAGAAGCTGAACCAAAACACGGTATTCCTTCTCATTTGTGTATGACTTTAGTGTTGACGTAGTTGTTCATAAAAACGAAACAATAAATTATGGAGAAGAGGCCTTTTTTCCTATTTCTGGAGCTAATTTGAGATAGAAGATAGTTAGGCTACCATTCAATTGGTATTTGGAAGAAAGAGGAATCTCTATTGAGCACGAAGTTACCTCTTTGCGCCTTGGCGGCTTTGCGTGAGAATGATTCACGCCAAGTCGCCAAGCCGCGAAGGATAAAGAAAACATTATGTTTGACTTAACTGGAAAAGTAGCCGTCATTACCGGAGGGGCGGGAGCCCTGGGAGGTGCTATGGCCTTGGGCTTAGCTAAGGCAGGTGCTAAGGTAGCCATTCTCAGCAGGACAGAAAGTAAGATTTCTCATAGAGTAGAGGAAATCAAGCAGTCTGGGGGAGAGGCTATGGGGCTTGTAGCTGATGTATTGGATGAAGGTCAGTTGGTAGCTGCGAGAAAGCAACTCTTGGATAGTTGGGGTAGGGTAGACATCCTTATCAATGCGGCAGGAGGAAACATGAAAGGAGCTACCATCAGCCTGGATGAAACCATCTTCGACTTATCCATGGAGGATTTCGATAAGGTTACTCACCTGAACCTGAAGGGAACGGTTCTTCCTACGGTCATTTTTTCCAAGGCCATGGTAGAACAGCCTACAGGTTCTATCATCAATATTTCTTCCATGGCAGCTCAGCAGGCCATTACGCGGGTAGTTGGCTATTCCGCTTCCAAAGCAGCCATAGACAACTTTACCAGGTGGATGGCAGTAGAAATGGCTACTAAGTTTGAGGGAAAAATTCGGGTGAACGCCATTGCGCCTGGTTTCTTCATAGGAGAACAAAATCGCAAACTCCTCATGCAGGAGGACGGAAGTTTAACCGCCAGAGGTCAAACCATCATTAATGAAACGCCTCTAAAACGTTTTGGAGAAGCAGAAGAATTGGTGAGTACGGTCTTATGGCTATGTAGTGATGCTTCCAGTTTTGTAACTGGCATTATAGTCCCGGTTGATGGAGGATTCAGTGCCTTCTCAGGAGTTTAGGAAGGGTAAGTTTAAGCATAAGTTTAAGAAGAAGTAGAAGGATCATTTTCTCATTCACTCATTCAATCATTCAAAATTCATCCATTCTCTCATGCAACAATTAACAGAATCCTGGCGGTGGTATGGTCCTGATGATCCCGTGAGTTTGGCAGATGTAAGGCAGGCTGGCGCTACAGATGTGGTTAGTGCGCTCCACCACATTTCTAATGGAGAAGTTTGGACCCTGGATGAGATCCAAAAGAGGAAGAACACCATAGAGGAGGCAGGCTTGGTTTGGTCCATCGTGGAGAGTGTGCCTGTACATGAAGACATTAAGCGCAGAAGCGGAAACTTCCAGCAATATATAGAGAACTACAAAGAATGCATTCGAAATTTGGCAGACTGTGGCGTAGAAACCATTGTCTACAACTTTATGCCGGTGATGGATTGGCTGAGAACAGACCTGGATTATGCTATGCCGGATGGGGCCAAAGCCCTCTACTTTGACAGAGCTGCTTTTATCGCCTTTGAGTTGTTTATACTGGAAAGAGCCTCAGCCAAGGAAGAATATTCTGCTGAAGAACAGAAGAACGCCAAGGCTAGGTATGAGAAAATGGCGAAGGAGGATCAAGCCAACCTCACTAAATTTATCATTGCTGGCTTACCAGGAGGAACAGTTGAAAGCAATGATTCTATCCAAGCTTTCCGTGCTGTCCTGGACACTTATAAGGGAATAGACGCTGAGCAGCTACAACAAAATCTGATAGCCTTTCTGAAAGAAATTATCCCTGTAGCAGAGGAATGTGGAATGAACATGGCCATTCACCCGGATGATCCGCCTTTCCCCATGTTAGGACTACCGAGGATCATGAGTACAGCTGTAGATGCGAGAAATGTACTCTCCATGGTAGATTCTCCTGCCAACGGATTGTGTTTTTGTACAGGGTCCTTTGGGGCCAGACCTGATAATGATCTGCCAGCTATGGTACAGGAATTTGGACCCAGGATCAATTTCGTTCACCTTAGGGCCACCAAAAGAGATGAGCTAGGTAACTTCTATGAAGCGCCACACCTTGATGGGGATGTAGATATGTATGCGGTGATGAAGGCACTTCTGGAAGGACAAAAGAAGGCTGGTAAAAAGTTGGCTATTCGACCGGATCATGGACACCAGATGCTAGACGACCTTCATAAGAAAACCAATCCTGGCTATTCGGCTATTGGAAGGTTAAGAGGCTTAGCTGAGTTGAGGGGCTTGGAGTTGGGTATTTTGAGGAGTAGTTAGGTTATAAATAAACCTATCATGCCGGAGGGCCCCTTGGGTATGGATTGGAAGTCATCCGGCATCTCAAGTAACTTAGGACGAGACATTCTTAGACCCCGGCTGACCCACATTCCATGCTGCTATGC
>JBCDBC010000181.1:0-7890 GCA_039184535.1 Bacteroidota bacterium
AATCATACATTTTCTCAGATAGCTTATGGCAGGGAGCAATTGGGAATTTGATTGCTATTTCTGAATAGACAAAGTCAAGGATACGTAAGTGTCTTATATATAGAAGCCACAGATACACAAAAATCTGTGCATCTGTGGCTTCTACATTGCAGGGTCCTTATTCTATTTCCAGTCTGATTCCGGAAGTATGGCTACTGAACTCTGGTGCATACATACATTGTATAGTGGTGAGTCCATTAGAGAATTCTCCAGATAGGGTAGCTCTGAGGTCGTACTCGAATACATGGGTCCCTTTAGGTAAGTACTCAAAGAAGAAATGGGTAGCGGCATCCTTGGTGCTCTGGTACCAGCCCAGTCCACTCTTATAATAGTAGCTTGAAAGTACGTCTACGGGCTCCAGACCTGCTGCACGCATGTCCTTCATGTGTACATACTCCATGGCTCTATCCACTCTGATCTCAATTCTGGCCCTCAGTCTATCTCCAGGTTTAAGAGCTTGATCACTTACTTTCTCCAAAAGCTGGCCATTGTCTGTTTCTCTTACCACCATCATCTCCTTCTCTACCTTCAGTGGGGTTTCTGCAAAGGTGATCTTATCCAGATCTTCCATGTATTGCCAGTATAGTCCGCCCCAAGCTATGCCGTCTCCTACCTTTTCCATGGTAACTTTTCCCATTTCAGGACTTACTTCACTTCCTTCCCAGTTCACTTTGCTGTAACCGGTACCTACTTCTGATCTGGTATCTGATCTGCTGCTGAGATCTACTTTTTCTTCACCTACGGTAACATTGATGGTAGAAGAATTATCTAGCCAGTTAGCACCTTGCAGGATGAGCGCATTACAGGCAGCTACGGTAGCACGGGTGGTTTTCCAGTCACTGGTTTGCTTATTCTTCAGCAACCAGATTTTCATCTCCTCCACTTCCTTTAGGTTCTTACCGGATTCATTGAAGGCTTCTATAAGGAGAGACTGAGTTTCTATGGGTGCCTGGTACCAGTAGTAACCACTACTTAGGTCTTTCCAGTACATGCCCATTTCTTCACTATAGATGGCATTCTCTTCCAGCGAAGCCAGGACTTCCTCCGATAGGCTAATGGCTTCATTTCTATGGAAGACCATGGAGAGCATAGCTTGCATATACTTGCTGGTTTCTGGCCAGTAGGTCTCCGCCTGTCCATAGTAATACTTCCATGCATTCTCTGTTCCTCTATCAAAAGAAAGATCTTGGTAAAAAGAACGCATGTAGAGATACTGGATTTGAGTATACCCAAGATGCCTCTTTTTGAGATCTACATTGCGTCTCTTCAGTTCTTGATAATCCTTAAGAATTTGGGTATCCAACCAGAAAGCCGCATTAGCTCCCATCTGACTGATTTCCGGATTGCCGGAGGTATTTACGCCCACCTTTTGAAGATGGCCTAGTCCTATAGCAATCAACTGAGTGATGTACCTGCTGGACCGCATGCCAGGGAACCATGAGAAGGAACCGTCGCTTAATTGACGCTCTTTCAGTTGGTTTAGGGCACGTGAGGACTCATTGGCCATACGGTTCAGGTCAAAGAGAATGCCCAGACGCTGCTTACGTTCTGTTTCGTTCTTGGCTTCCAGTACCCAGGGAGTAGCTTCCAATAATACTGCCTTCAGCTCCTGGTTTTTCTCCAGATTGGAGATGAAGGTAGTCTTATCTACTTCTCTGGCAGACTGGCTCCATTGGTTAAATACCTGCTGGATTCTTGGAGAAGAATTGGCAATGTGACTCGCCAGGGTATTGGCGTAATACCGGCTGTAGATCTGCTCTGTACACTCATGAGGGAACTCCATGAGGTAGGGGAGGGCCTGTACCGCATACCATGCAGGGTTACCTGTTACTTCCAGACTAAGCTTCTTATGCTGCAGGGTAGTAGAGGTAGTATTTACCAGTTTGTCCAGGGTGAAGGTCTTAGCCTCATTTCCTCTCAGGGCCATAGGTAGGGTTTCTGTTACCAGCATTCTATTCGAGAGAATAGGCAACATATGCTCTTCCCCATCAGTGAAGGTACCATCAGAGGCACGCATCTGTATGATGACGGCATCCAGCCCTTCCGGTACGTTCAATCTCCACCTGACAGTGGTACTTAGTTTAGCTTCCGTCTCAAAGGAAATCTCCTTTGTTTCTCCTTCCACCAATAAGTTGAGTGGCTGTAGGTCATAGGCATTCAGCAGAGTAAGAGAGGCTTTTCCCTTCATAGCCTGCTCACTCTGGTTAGAGATTTTTCCTACCAATACAATCTCATCTCCTTCTCGCATGAATCGTGGAAGAAGCGGCTGCATCATCAGGTCTTTCTGGGTAACGGCCTTGGTTTCCAGAATGCCCGTTTGTAATTCTTTGGTATGAGCAAGTCCCAGGAACTTCCAACCTGTCAGGGCTTCTGGAGCGGTGAATTCTATGAGGATATCTCCATTCTCATTCGTAAGGAGGTGAGGATAGAAAAAAGCCGTTTCCTGTAGGTTCTTTCTTAAGGGGACATCATCTAAATCAACCGGCTCAGTACTTTCTTCTGGAGAAGGAGCGGATGGAGCACTATTTTTTGGGCCCCAGTTCCCTTGCTCCTCAATCGAACTCATACCCGCGACTGCTACCTCCTGAAGTTCGCCTTCCGGCATGGGTGCAGCAGCCATATCCATAGATACCTCACCTTCCATTAACATATCAGTAGCTTCAGCCCGCATAGCCCGCGCGCGTAAGAGCTTTCTTCCTCCATAGTAGTAACTGGAAATGAACTGTATGGGTAGTAGCTGGTCATATTCCTTAGGGTCTACGTCCTCATACTTTCCCCACTGATAAAAAATATAAGATTGACCGGAGGCAGTTTGGTACCCCTGGTTCACATTAAAGGTGAAGGCCTGACTGTTGGGATGATAGAGGTTCAGCCAGAAGTTATGCGGAAGGAAGGCATCTAAGGAAGCATCATACATGGTAGCCAGAAGTTCCGCAGGTACAGGCTTTTCCTCATTGTTATGAATTCTTAGCGTCCATTTTACCTCCTCTCCCGGGATCAGCTTGGAACGCATTTGCTCCCAGCTGAAGCTGAGCTTTTTATCAGTTCTAGGCACTTCAATGAGGATATCTTTCTGGGAAACATCATTATATCCATTGGCAATGAGCTTCACATATACATTCCCACGATAGGATTCCAGTATAGGGATTTCTATGGTTTCTCGGTACTTTTTGAGCCTGATCCAGCGAGAATCCAGAATCTTCTCATTCTGTATGAGGTTGTAGAGTACCCAGGTATTCTTCTCAAAGGAGCCGATGGTAAGCTCAATAGTTTCTCCCGGTTGTACAGAGGATTTACTGATCTCATATCCAAGGAGTGTATTGTTAGGCCATGGTTTTCCGTTTCCTCCGTCCAGGCTGGTGAAGCCTTGAACATCCTCTTCTCCTTCTGCCGTGAAGACAAACTTATACATGCCAGCATCTTGCCCTTTGAGTTTGGATAGAGCGAGCTTAGTATTGGAAGTGATATCCTGTTGAAGAATCAATTCCCCCACTTCCCAGGTGGAGGGATCATTTTCTTCTCCATACATATCATGAGGGAAGAACCTTTTGAAATCAATCTTATTCATGATAGCCTCATCTACCTTTCCCCATCTTCTGTTTCTGAGAAATTGATCAGGGCTTTTGAGGGCGTATACCTTGAGGGTTCCCTTCACCTCTACCTGCTGATCAGAGAGGTTATTGGCTATTAGCTGTATGTCTTCCTTCAGTGGGTTTTTCATGACCTCAGGTAACTTCCAGTTTGCTATATAGGACTTGGTTCCCGCCCTAAGGGTTGAGCTGGCAGAGTGAGTTTCTCCACTAATATCCGTAACATCTATGGTGATGGTATATCTGAAGAATTGGCCTTTTCGGTTTTGTAGATTCTTGCCAGGAAGGGTGATGAAATCAAATGAGATATTCCCTTCATTATCCACTTCTGTTTCTCCCGTAGTAATGATCTGACCATCAGATTGAGGATAGGGGTAGGGGGAATAATACCTTCTGTAGCTCCAGTAAGGGAAGTACTGCTGGCGTTCCACCTTATAGCTAACCAGAGCCCCTCCACTTAAGGGAACTCCCGAATAGGTCTCCGCTTTTGCGCTTACAGTTACGTTATCATTAAGTCCATAAGAGCCTTCTACCGGAAGAATGGAAACAGAGAAATTGGGTCGCTTGTATTCTTCTACCTGAATAGAGGTAGCTCCATAGGCAGTACTGAGTTGCATATTTCCTGTCAGTACTCCAGTAGGTAAACTGAATAAGCCAGAGGCAGATCCATATTCATTGGTACGTACCTCCACCTCACTCACTTTCTGGTAGTTGGCGTCAAACAGTTCTACTGTGAGGCTGGTGTTGGGCTCTATGTCTACCTTCTTTCCCTTCTCTTCGGTGAGGAGAACTTTGAAATTCACCGTTTGGCCCGGTCTGTACATTCTCCTGTCCGTGAAAATGTAGGATCTATTGTTAGCTTTTTGAGGCCTCTGATTGTATTTGTAATAGTACTCTGAAGGGAAAAGATAAGTATCTCCCTGGTAGCTGGTCCTGATTCTGTAGGTTTCTCCTTTGAGATTTAAAGGTAAAAGGGCTATACCGTTATCATTGGTTTCTGATACATTTCCCCAGTTTTTGTAGGGGCTGTTGTAGTCTTTTCTCTTTTGTAATTGTACTGTAGCTCCCTTTATGGGCTCTCCACTTTCTCTATCTACCACATAGACCTCCAGATCTCTAGTGGGTGATTGACGAGTAAAGACGGATAGCTGTGTATTCTGGAAGAAGGTTAGGCTAAACTGGCTCGTCTTTTTATCGAATTTCCCAGTGGTACTAAGGAGTAAAGCGTAAGTCCCTGCTTTCAATGCCGGCGCAGCAATTTCTGTGCTGTGGAGCTGTAAGTCATCAGCTGCTTTTAGCCTTTCATTCCACTCTGCCGCCGGAGTGATGTCCAGCAGTCTTTTGATCTGCTTTTCAGAATCATATTCATTCTGCCATTCCAGTTTGGCGGGGATAAGTCTGATGTATATTTGATCTATGTTTCTGTACTGAAACCAGAAACGGAACTCCTGATCTGCTAAGGTGACATTCTCTACCTTGGCATCCATGGACTTCCTGAGCATATTCTGGATGAGATTGCCGGAAAGTTGGGCGCCTCTACTACCTCGGAATTCTCTGACAGTTTCATCTGCATAGTCCTTGGCCTTCTGTCTGTGATTACGATAATCAGGATTTTGTCCCTGATTGTAGAGGTTAGCTTGCTCATTCCACTTCTTGGCTATATGGTATCTTACTTCCGCCACTATAGGTTCTTCTCCTCCGCGCTTAATCAATGCTCTGAGAGCTTGTAGGTATTTCTCATCCTTATCCTCATCCTGAATGTATCTATTAGCGAATTCAAGACGCTTAAGTTCCACGTCTATTAGGGGAGTAGGATCACTGTTGTTTGCTAGATGGTAGGCTACTAACTCCTGGAAGATGAGAATGGCCTGGCGTAGCCTGTTTCCTTCATCCTTAGTTGGGAATCTAAGCTTACTAAATTCTGCAGAGGGAGCGAATCCCATATCTGCTGTCAACTTGAAAGGCTCAGGTGGTTCTGGTAATTCCGGGTTTACATTCACAAAGAAGTCTACTGCCTTATGCGCCAGGAGATCATAGAGGGTAGGTCTGTATTCAGGGGAGTTATCAAAGGTATTTAATAAGCCCTCGTAAGCACGTGCTTCCGTATTGACCAGGAGTGCCTTATTAGCCAGAGAAGCAGCGTAGGCTTGGGTAATTTCTTCATAGAAGGTTCTCAGGTCCCAGGTAAGCATATCATCTGAGATTTCTCCCGTCTGGGTTCTTCCTGATATTTTGTATCTGTCTCTTTGAAGAATACGGGTATACATTTCAGCCAGATAGCTGTTCAGAATCTCTTTCTCCGGAGATTTTGCCCAGTGGATCTCTTCTTGAATTCTTTTGATGGCCAGGGTATCACTCCCTTCTTCCAGTACATTCTGGTACTTCAGCACATATAGGAGGGCTTTGATACGCTGATCTCCTTTCTGCTGACTTTTGGCTTGAAAGTAGATTTCTTCTGCTTTTTCAAGAGCTGATCTGGACATGTTTTTCTTATCCAGTTCCTGGAGGTCTTTCCAGTTCTTTTCCAGGGATTGAGACATAAGAATATTAACTGTGAATAGGCTGAATACCGCCAGAAGGAGGTATTTGTGGGGATGAAAAAATTGTTGAAAGTGCATATTTCCTGATTTCTATCTGCTTAGCGGGGAGGAGTAGTCTGATGTACAAATGCTTTTTTATAGAAGATACAAATTCATCCTGATTTCCATATGGATGCAAAAAATAGCTTTAGGTAACAGCCGAAACCTAAGAATAGGTCTTCATTATAAGCATAGAAAACCACAACCATATAGATATCAAGAAGGATGCCTGCCTGATAGCTTTCTATAGAGTTGTGGTTTCACATTCATTCTGTTAACAAGAACGAATGAGTGGCTCTCTACCTTAAGTCGATATTGGTAAAGTTCCAGGTATCTTTTCTGTTAGTTCTTCCATCCACCAGATCCACATAAGAAGTACTGATGGGCATAGGATCAAAGTGTAGAGTAAAAGAAGTTTGTTCTCCATTCTGAAGCTTATTTTGTCGAGTAGTGGAAGGGAGCCCAGTAACTTTCTTCAGTTTGTACGTCTGTCCATCTTTTCCTTTCAGGTAGAAGGTACTGCCTGAATGCGGTCCTGGAATGATGAAGTAGTAGTCGCTTTTACCTGTATTATGGATTTCCAACTGCACCTTAGTTTCACTGCGGGTAATGTCTACCTTGCTGATACTAGCCTTATCACTTACAGGGAAGTCATATGGAGGAAAGTCAACAACTCTCTTCTTTTTATTCCCAAAGATCTTATTGATCTCACCTGAGAGGGTTCTTTTTTCTGGCTCTGCAGGAGTCGTAGGTTCAGTTAGGTCCTGACTAGTAGCAGCAGGTAAACTTCTATCATAACTTTCTTCCTGAGGAAAGCTTAAACTGTCAGTACGCTGCTCAAAAGTAGGTATTCTGTCATAGTCCTCATACCCTGGTGAAGTAGGATTAGGCGTACTAGGTTCAAACTCTATTGCATCAGGTGTTCTACTATCCTGAGAAAGTGCGTCAAAACTGGAGGGAGGCTGACTTAGTGGGTCAAAATCACTTTCAGGTTGACTGGGATAGCTGGGGGTCTGGGTATCATAGTCGCTGGAAGGGTAGTCATAGCTATTGGAGTTAGAAGAGAATCTATCATCTGGAGAATAGGTATCAGTATATCTGGGAAGTACAGGGTAAGTCTTCCCTCTATCATATCTGTCCAGTCTTTCCTGCTTATTTTGTGCATAGGCTCTTCCTGGTTCTTCCTTTTGGGGAATGGGTCTGTAAGTCCTTGGGGCATATCTATTTCTTTCTCTTTCCTCTTTACTCAGTCGAGATGAAGGGGCGCTAGCCTCATATCCGGAAGAAACAGTACCTGAATTTGAGGTACGTGCATAAGAGGAGTAGGTAGAGGAAGAATTTGGTTCCGAGTAGGACGTCCGGTTTTGTGAAGAAGGCTGATAGTCTTGGGTATATAGATCTCTGCTGTT
Organism: Bacteroidota bacterium; assembly: GCA_039184535.1. Taxonomy (GTDB): domain Bacteria; phylum Bacteroidota; class Bacteroidia; order J057; family J057; genus JBCBKZ01. The sequence goes on from JBCDBC010000181.1 coordinate 7,618, forward strand.
CCTTCTGTTACCCTGCCTGGACTGGGAATAACTATTTCCACCCATATTATTGAGGTTGTCCTGAGCAATTTTTAGGCTAGGATCCAATCCCAAGGCGTTATCAAAGTCCTTTCTGGCTAGCTTGTCATAGCCTATCTGAAAGTGAGCAGCTCCTCTGTTATTATAGTAAGTGGCCAGGTCAGACTTATTCCCTGAAGCCAGGGCAGTATTCATGATAGAGATCCCCTGGTCTCCTTCAATGTAGGGAGGTTCTTCCTTTCCCTTGCCATTCAT